>JAJFBO010000284.1 GCA_020697025.1 Burkholderiales bacterium | reverse complement strand
ACTATTAATAACCGGTGTGATATCGGCTGGACCTGGTACCGCAAAAGCGCACAAAAAACAGCTATTAACTCTGAATGCAAATTAATGTTATTAACTCATGCTTTTGAAACTCTTCAATGCATTGCGGTTACTATAACTGCTAATGAATTTAACCTAATTAGCCGTAAGGCAATAGAGAGATTAGGCGCGAAATTAGATGGCATATTGCGAAATTTTAAATATCAAAATGGTGTAATATGCGATTATTATCAATACAGTATTATAAATAGTGAGTGGCCTGGAGTCAAAACAAACTTGCAGTATAAATTAGAAAACCATTATTGTTAAAAAATAGTATTTAATTTTATAAAAACTTACTTATCTAATCCATACCAGACTACACGCTAATTGAATTTATAATTAATCTTTTGCTATTTATTCTGTACAAGGTCCATCAGTACTACAATAGCCAGTTAATTTTATTGTACCATCATTTCTATAATCAATATATACATTAATTGTTTGCGCTCCATCTACCATTTGCAATCCTGCAATTTGCTCCCAATTTCCTTGAAACCCAACTTTTCTGTAACTTTGCTCATCTTTATAATATGAATTTAGTTCAATTGACTGGTTAATATCTTTGTTTAACAAAAGGGTAGCAAATTTATTTGCAGGATGAATAGAGCACGAGCTAAATATATCATTATTTTCTTCTAAATAAACATAATCTATACTATTAGGCAGTATTGTTTTGGAAACAAAATCATTTGTATAAAAACAGCCATAATCTGGTGAAATAGTAACTGGAACAGAATTATTTGTCTGATTATTAATATGAATATACCAATTATTGCCCGCAAAAGAATAAGTTGATGATATAGCCGCTATAATAAAAATTATCTTTTTGTTTAATTTCATGTATATATCCTTTTTAAATATCAATTTTTAAAATAATTATAGAAACATTTTTTTACTTCAGCTGGCAAGCAATGTCATTGGCTACCTTTTACGCAAAACTTGGTTTAGAGCTATTGTTGCTAAAGTTCCGGCTAAAATATAGACGATAATCACTCCAACTGCTGCACCAACTATACCATAAAATTTTACTAAGATATATGTTAGAATAATATTTATACTGACAATTATTATATTTAGCCACATTGCCATTTTGGCTTTACCCAGACTTGCTAAAATATTTCCATTTATCGTCCTAAAAGTCCCAACAATCCAAAAGCCAGATATCAATATCCTAAATGGTAAAATACTTTGCTGGTACTGTGCCCCAAAAATAAATAAAATAAGCGGTTTAGCAATTAGTATCATTATTATACATAAAGGCAGCGTAAAGGCTAGCATACCATACTGCACCTTACGCCGCAAATCACGCACATATGCGAGGTTCGCCGCATTCTTGGCAAAATACGGATAGAAGAAGGTACTAATAACCCCTGGAATAAAATTAAGCGCAAAGGGAATTATAGTTGCTACTTTATATGCAGCAATAAGCGCTGCGTCTTTTACAATATAAGCTAAAAGGAATATATCTAATATGAATAAGAGCTGGGCAAATGCATTGCCAATAGTAGCATAAATTGAATAGCTGATAAATTCTCGTTTATTTATATCACCCTGAACTATTCTTAGCAAATTGGGTAATTTATAAATATAATTAGCTAATAGTATAATCAGGCCATAAGTAATATAAGTTGAAATCACTAACCCATACAAACCATATAAGTAAATACCAAATATATTGCCAACTAATAAGATTAAGTTTGCTGATATAGCAAATTTGGCCAAACGCACGTTATCACGCCTGGCGCGTAAATAAGCCTGTATCACATCGAAGTATAAACGCCCAACCGGAAAAAAGGCCATTAATAATAATAAATGCCTTGAACCAGGAATTGGCATATTAAAAGTATACGCATAAATAAAGATACCAACAGATAGTAAAATATTAAAACTAATGCCTAATTTAATAGAATATTTTAAATAAGAAAGCTGCAAGTTTGTATCCGAACTCCGACTCACAAATTGTAGAATTCCACTTGCTGCGCCAAAACCATTTACCAAAAGAAAAAAGGTAATAATATTATAAGAGAAGGTGTACACACCAAAATCATGTACACCCATTAATCGGGCATAGGCGATAGAGCCACAGAAAGCTACCAGATAGGAAACTACACTTGCACTAAAAACATGTAAAAAACCTGAGGAGACAATCTTTTTCCACATAGTGGGTTATTGCAATTTACTGGGGTTTACCGGCTTGCCTAAATGACGTAATTCAAAATATACGCCTCCCATCGGCTGATTGGCCTGGGTTCCGGAGAAGCCAATGACCTGATTAGCAGTAACTTTTTGGTTTTTACTAACTTTTGGTAATACCCCCCCATAGATTGAAGTGTAGTTATCCCCATTATCTATTACCACCATTTGACCAAATCCAGGCAAAACTCCAACATAAAGCACACGACCATTTGAAATAGCGCGAACAGGCAAACTACTAGCCTTAAATAATATTCCGTTACTAGGTACAGTATTCC
>JAJFBO010000283.1 GCA_020697025.1 Burkholderiales bacterium | reverse complement strand
AAAACTCTACCATACGCTCTATAATCTTAATGTATGTTTGCATATAACCTTCTATCGTAGATTGTTCAAATAAGCTTGTACGATAGTTAAAGTTACATGATAGATTATCTCCATCATCATGCCAGGATACTGTTAGATCAAATTTGGCAAAATCAGAACTCATATACTTTTTACATGGGATAAACATATTATCACTAGTTGATGAAGAAATATCTTCAGTAAAAAACATAATCTGAAATATTGGATTCCTTCCTGGATCTTTAGATTCTACAAACATATCCACTATTTTTTCAAAAGGTATATTTTGATATGCCTGAATATTTATAATATTCCCAGAAACTTCTTTAACAAAATTAAGTAACCCATCAGTTAAAACCATCTTACATCTTAAAATAATAGTATTAACAAAAACGCCAATCAACTCCTCTAGCTGCGCTTCTTGCCGATTAGCCATTACTGTACCAATAACAAAATCCTCCTGATTACTATATATATTAAGTAATAAGTAGAAAGAACTAAGTAAATAGCTATATAGGCTCACATGGAGTGTCTTAGCTAAACATCTAACCCTTTCTGATAAATCAGTATTAAGGCTAACTTGAATATTTGCCCCTTTATAATCTAGTTCTCTAGGTCTTTCTCTATCCATATATAAATAAAGTTGCTCATAACCTGTCAAATATTTTTTCCAAAAATCTAAAGTTTTCTTATTAATATGAATACTTTGACGTGCCCAAATTGCATAATCCAAATACTGTATCGGAAGTGTCTCTAGTTTCTGACCCAGATATGCTTTTTCTAAATCATTAAAAAAAACTTTCATTGACCACCAATCCGTGACGATATGATGCATAACAATCGTCATATATGACTCAGTGATATCACCACAATCTGATAACACATCAAAAAAAGCTAAACGAACTGGATATTCATGTTCCAGATCAATTGGCTTTATAAATTCTTTTTTTATTAACTTATCCATTTCCTCAAAAGTTCTTGTAGCGTAACTAAAGATTTGTAAATTTTGATATTCATCTTGGACAAGTTGGTATGGCATATCATCTTCATTTATTTTTATAATACTACGTAAAGCATGATGCCTATCCATAACTTTATATAATGACTTTCGAATTTTTTGCTTATCAGCAGTTTTTGAAACCCTCATTGCTACCGTAACATTATATATTGCATTAAATGACTCATATTGATCAATAAACCACAATCTCTCTTGTGCTGGCGATAATGGCGATTTCTTTAAATTTGTTTTTAATATAGGTAATACATCAAGACTCGAAAAAACTTTATTATCATTTAATATATCTACAATGCTTACTTTATATTTTTTAATAAATTGCTTCATATCATCAGATAGAACCACTCCAGTTGGGAGTAATACTTTAATCTTTTGATCTTCCAGCCAAATCTTTATACCAAGTCCAAACAACTCATATAATGAGATAAAAATATTTTTAGAATTCAATGACTTCTCCTTCATGTTGCTGATTTAGCATAACAGAATGTTTTACTAACCCATCAATGGTCCTATGTCTAAAAATACTAGTTACATCAATATCCAGCCCGATTTCTTTTTTTATACGCTGTGCTAAGCGAATAGATGAAATACTATTACCACCTAAAGTAAAAAAATCATCTTGAACCCCTACTGGCAAATGATTTAAATTTAATACTTCTGAAAACAACTCACAAATTGATTGCTCTAACTCTGTCCTTGGAGCTTTATAGTTATTATTAATTTCTCCTTCAGACTGTGGTAAAGCATCGATATCCAATTTTCCATTGACGGTTAGAGGAAAATCGTGTACCTGAATTACTTTATTCGGAATCATATACTCAGGAAGATTGCTCTTTAAAAAGTCAAATAATAGTTTTTCCTCTAAATTAAAATCAGATATTATGTAAGCTACTAGAGAATCTGCACTTTTATTCTTACTCTTTACAACTACCACAACATTTTTAATATTAGGGTACTGCATAAGTAACGATTCTATTTCACTAGGCTCAATTCGATATCCTCTTATTTTTACTTGTTTATCAGTCCTGCCCAAGTATTCAAGCTCACCATCATGATTCCATCTAGCTAAATCTCCTGTTTTATAAATTCTTTCTGATTTATTGAGCGGGCTTTGAATGAAACTTAATTTTGTTAGTTCTTCCTGCTTATAATAACCTCTAGCAACATTATCTCCTCCAATATATAATTCACCAATTGCACCCACTGGCAACAGTTTTAATTCATGACTTAATACATACAGTTTTGTATTTAATGCGGGCTTCCCAATAGAAACAGGAATAGTTAGTTGACTTATATTAGAGATGCTTATCTCTTTTTGTGATACTGCTATAGTTGCCTCAGTTGGACCATATTCATTGTGTAATTTATGATTTGGATAATGTTGCAGCCAAGCAGTAATATCATCTTTCTTAGCTGCTTCACCTCCTATAATAATATTTCTCAAATCACATAACAATTTGCTTGATAAAATTTCCGGTAATAATACGTTCATATAAGT
>JAJFBO010000028.1 GCA_020697025.1 Burkholderiales bacterium | reverse complement strand
TCGAAACTGTAGAGCAATTGGTACAAAATCACACATATCAACCTCAGCTATGTCTAAGTTAATTGGAATGGATGTCACAAGCGCAAAAACATATTGATTTGGTTGTAATAAAACACGAAAAGTCCAATCTATAACATATTCTTCAGCCATTTTTACTGATATTATGTCATGATGCTGTAATATTGTATCATCATATAGAACTTCGACGCCATTACGGTCACGCACATGAAAACCAAAAGCAAGGTTATGAATATCCTCATGAATTTTGGCGAAACAACGTAAAATAACTGTCTGCCCGAATTCTATATCATGAATTTGTTTACCAACTTCATTCAATAAAACCACATTTGTAAAATTTGCTTTGCCATTTTGAATGCGCTGAAATGAACTGGTTCTTTTAAACTCATCATCGCTATAATGAATTATTGGCTGAGAACCTTGAGCGTCCACTACACGATTATCATTGGTTTCTTGTATATTCTTTCGCTTCTGGCTAGACTTGGCTTCAAAACGTAAAGCAAAGTATTCTTCGGCAACTTTATCTGCACGATCATACATCTTAATCCGACCATTTTCTAATAGAACTGCGCTCGTGCACATTGCTTTAATACTAGAAATATCATGTGATACAAATAAAACGGTAGTATGTTCGTTCTCCATTAATTTTTTCATACGCGCCATACACTTAGCTTGAAAGAACATATCACCAACGGATAATGCCTCATCAACAATCAATATCTCAGGTTCAATGTTTATTGCTAATGCAAAAGCCAAACGAGCAAACATACCGCTGCTATAATTCTTTACCGGCTGGTGTATAAATTCACCAATATCTGCAAATTCAAGAATCTCTTTAAGCTTGGCATCCATATTCTCACGTTCAAAGCCCAATATATTTCCCTGAAAGTAAATATTCTCTATACCGGTATACTCAGGGTTAAAACCTCCACCTAGCTCAAGCAATGCTGATATTCTGCCATTAACTTCAACTTTTCCAACAGTAGGGGTAAGCACACCAGTAATGATTTTTAAAAGAGTTGACTTACCTGCACCATTTTTGCCCAACACCCCAATGCATTCACCCTTAGGGATAGTAAAACTCACATTATCTAATGCATGAAAATCTTTGTGATATTTCTTTTTAAATGGATGGAGGGCTTCCTTAAGTCTATCAATTGGCGCACTATATAACTTATAAACCTTCGTCAGATTTTCAACTTTGATCGCAATATCCCGGCCCATAATCTATCCTACAATACATCAGCAAAATGGGGGCGTAGTTTATTAAAAGTTCTATTACCCAACAAATAAACAATTACAGTAAATACCCAAAAATATAACATCATGTAATAGTGTAGCCAAAACGGTGTATGATCAATTAATGTATCACGAAACCCATTAATAATATAAGCAAATGGATTTAATTTGACCAAATAAATTGCCTTATTATGAAGCATGTTTTGATCCCACATTATAGGAGTTGCCCAAAATAATACCTGAAATACTATAGCAATAATTTGACCAAGATCAGGCAGAAAAGGCATCACTGATGAGCAAAATAAGCTAATACTTAAGCTAATACACAGAATACAGAACATATAATAAATTAGCTGTAACCACCAAACGGACGGAAAATAGCCATAACAAAGGCAAATAATAATCATTAAGAGCCAGAATGCAAGATTTACTAATACAGCTGAACCAATTTTTACAAATGGCAACAATTTTACTTCAAATACAATTTTTTTAACTAAAAACGCTTGTGATGTGACTGCGCTACTAGCACTGACTATTGAGTCGCTTAATAAAAACCATGGTACCATACCCGCTAATAACCAAAGTAAAAATGGTACTTTGGATACTGCCGCTACACGAAAGCCCCTAGTAAACACCAACCAATATACAGCAACCATAACTAAAGGCTGAATAAATGCCCAAACAATGCCTAGATGATTACCCAAATAACGGTTTTTGAAATCTGATGTAATTAAATTAAGCAGCATTCGCCGGTTTTTTATTGCAAGTATTGCTAATTTCATTTATATTAATTTTTCTTATAAAAAATTTAAATACCAAACAATTATTATGCCATAAATCTCTACTAATACGTTAGGCATTTATAATTCCGAAGCTCTATCATGGGAAAAGAAGATTTTATATATAGTAACCAATATTCTTGAAACTAACTTTATGCCCCTTAAAATAGGCAATGCTCAATATTTAGTTTATACTCTAGGTTTATAAATTTTAATGTCGTTAACCGACACTTTACAGCACGCTCCACCCTCAATAGGAATATTCTTTACCTCGCCACATAATTGATAATTTGTCAAAAAATTGCTAAAATATGCCCCTAACTGACTTTCTGTAAAATAAGGAGTTTGGCCATGAAACGAAGAAAGCAAAATGTATGGTGATTTAATTTCTTTAGATAGACTTAAGCAAAATTGAGTAAATTTATCGCTTCCTTTAAATATACCAAAGTACCAGGCACAAGAGGGGGACCGTGCATGAACTGCATAGGTTAGGCCTGGAAGATCCGTTAGACTCACTAAAAAGTCGTTTGATTTAAACCCACATTTTTTTAACTCATGCTGCGTATTTTCTATTATATAATTTGTGATAGAGTCTACATATAATTTGCTGTTATTTATTTTTGTAAGATGAGTTTGTTGTGGTAAAGAGTCATATAAACCATAAGGATTTTCTTTTAAAATCGTATATGCATAATATGTAGAAAGCAAACTAAAACCTGTGATAGTAAAATAAGAAAAAGTATTCATTATTGATTTGGAACTAACACTGGATAAGAGAATAATTACAGGCATCCAAACAAATATGCATAATAAAATTTGCATATATATAGTATTAGCAGTTCCTATAGCTGTAATAAATGGTATACATAACAATAACAAAACTAATGATATAATTACTTGATTTTGTTTTAATGTACGCCAACTAATTGAAAATATATTAATCAAACTAATCATAAACATTAAAACTACACCAGAAAAATAAAATGAAGATAATGTAATCATCTTCTCACTATTTATGTTTATAAAATTATAATAACTTATGCAATAAAAGCTAATTAGTAAACTATAACTAACAGTTAGTTTAACAGCCTTTAATTTAAAAAAATAATAAGTTTGCTGCAATACTATAAGAATTAACGCTGAATATATAACTATGCCGTAATGATAAAATGAATATAAGGCTAGTTCTGTAATTTGTTTTAAATATTGTAATAATAAATCAATGGAATGGTTTGATTCTATCATCTTAATTGATTGGAATCCAAATTTATACACCAAAATAAATTTTTTAAAACTTTGTATACATGTAAAAAATAGTAATAAATGTATAATAATACCAGTAATTAAAAAAACGAATGATTGAGCTAAGCTTTTTTTATTAGTTGTTGAGTAAATAATACATGCGATGAAAGCTAAGGTAATTAATAAAACACCTGAACCAAATTTATTAAAAAAAACGAAAGTGGCAATAAAACCTAGTAAAAGCATAAAAAGGTTTATCATGTTCTTGTTTTTAGCAGTAAAAGCAATTGTCAATACACTGTAAAAAGTAATTGACCCATAAACCGTAAAATTATTGTAATTTGGTACTATGGGGAAAATAAAGCTTATAAAAGAAGTTGGTAACATTGATATCAATAACAATAAAATTACTCGTTTATTATTTTTATCTGAAGTTAAATTAAGTAAAGATACTGACAATAACAGTATTACTCCTACATTTAATAATAACGAAAATATTCGTAAAAAAACAATATTATCATTTATAAGCATAATTAAATGGGTGTAATTATAATAAGAGGTGAGTTGAGTTTTTATGTCTTGAGGGTATGCCCCACTTAGCAAGTAAAACCCCTCATCGAGTAAATTAAATCCTTTATTAACATTAAGTATAAAATTTACTATTATAAATAAAGAGCATAAAATACTAACGAAAATAAGCCCTTGATTAAGCCGCTTTTGATACATCAAGTATATCCAAAAAATTTCTTGATTACATGAATTACAGTTGTCACCTCATCAGGCTCTAGGCCATAATAAAGCGGTAACCTTAATAAACGTTCACTGTGGGCAGTAGTAAACTTATCAAGTCCAACAAATTCTCCGTATAATTTACCTGCTTTAGCACTATGTAATGGTACATAATGAAAAACCGCACTTATTTCATGATACTTTAAAAATTTAATCAATTTAGTTCGTGTTGCCAGATCCTTAGCTTTAATATAGAATATATGACCATTGTGCTGACATTCTTTTGGAACAAAAGGTAACTCAAGCTGCCCGGCTTTAGCTAAATCCTGTAGTCCATCATTATATAAATACCAATTGGCTAATCGATTATTATTAATTTCTTTAGCCATTTCTAATTGAGCCCATAGATATGCTGCATTTATTTCACTTGGTAAATAAGAAGACCCAAGGTCTACCCATGAATATTTATCTACCTGATCACGGAAAAATTTGGACCTATCCGTTCCTTTTTCCCGAATTATCTCTGCACGTTCAATAAAGCTTTTGTTATTTAATAGTATTGCCCCGCCTTCGCCCATTGAATAATTTTTAGTTTCATGAAAACTAAATGCAGCCATTTCAGCAATTGATCCCAGGGCGCGGCCTTTATAAGAAGACATAACTCCTTGAGCTGCATCTTCAATTACCAGTAAATTATGCTTCCTCGAAATAGCCATAATTGTGTCCATCTCGCATGCTACACCCGCATAATGAACAACTATAATTGCTTTTGTGCGTGGTGTAATTGCACTTTCAATTAAATCTTCGTCCATATTCATGGTATCAGGCCGAATATCAATAAATTTAATTTTTGCTCCACGAAGTACAAAAGCATTTACTGTCGATACAAAAGTGAAAGAAGGAGCAATAACTTCATCCCCTACTTTTATATTTGCCAAAATAGCACACATCTCTAAAGCATGAGTACATGAGGTTGTCAAAAGTGCTTTTTTTATTCGAAATTTTTCTTCGAACCAATTATTACACTTATAGGTAAACTGACCATCCCCACATATTTTTTTATCATTAATTGCTTTTTTTATATAATCAAACTCGTTGCCAATAAAAGGAGCAATGTTAAAACTAATCACAATATAACTTTCTTTATCTATTTACAGGCTAACAAGATTAATGACGAGCCAAAGGGTAATTTTATACCGTTTGCCAGAAGGTTTTTTACTCTTCAAAGTTTTATAAAATAGATTAAATCAATTTAGTATAACCTCAATAATTCCCCTACAAGCTTTATACCAAAATGAGTATCTTCTCCAATTCTATTTTTTATTTATTTATCATTTAACTAATTCAAAATTTCCATTTTTTATATAATTAACACTACCCTCACCACAATTAAGTAATAAGTCTAACACTGTAACATAATGATTAAACTCGCCATATAACTGCTTATACATGGGATAATTATAGTTTATATATGCCAACTGTATTTTTGCATCAACAAATTTTTGATTATTTATATAGTCCTTGGCTGCCGGACCCGATAAGTAAAAATCGGCACCAACATTTTTACAGATTTCAATTAATTTATCATCTTTATTACCAGATGTTAGTAAATCCTTAGAGTTAATAAATTTTGTTTTAATTCCTAATATTTCGCAAATTAACTTGGTTACGTAAATATTAAATTCTGATAAGTTAACCCATTTTTGTTTTAAATAAATCTTTTCTAATAAGCTTACGTAATCATGAAAATAAGGAGATTTTTTATATGCATTTACTATGTTTTGATAATGGTTCTCTTGCCAATCTTCAATTTGAGAAATATTTATCTCAAATATTTTAGTTCCTCGTGGTGATTTTTTTACTGGTACGATCAACCATAGCAGGCCATTTGCAGTTTTAATCTGATTTCTTGTACGCCAATCGCGTTTCGTAAAATCAACATCTTCAAAAAAAACAAAAGTATCTACCTGATTGATCATATCAAAAACTCCCTTCCATGGGATATAATTTGATTGTAATATTGCACATTTATGCATCATGCAGTATTCTTTGCATGCGGTTATTTCTCCATGCAATATCATCCGTCAGATTCGGAAAATTAAAACCTAATATATCTTTTTCAAAGTTAGATAAATTAAGACATTTAATTTCTGGTATTTCACTAAATTTGTATTGTGGGTTAATAAATGGTCTTATATATTGATGATTTATTGATACACGAATATTTCTCCCGGTGTTTGTGCCAGCTTTATGAAGTAACAGTGAATTAAAAATCATTATGTCGCCAGGCATAAGAATAGGCTGAATTAAATTGTCCTGAACGAATTCTTTAGATGGTATATTAATAAAATTCATGGAATATGGTAGCAGGCAAGTACCTCCACTTTCAGCATTAAAATTATCTAAAGCCCATAACGCGTTAATAGATAATATTTCATTACATAAAAAATTTTGGTAGGGCAAATCTCTATGCCAACTCGACTGACGATGGGTCGTGCCGCGATTTATAATGGCATTTTGTAAGCCTAACATAAATTTTTGTTTTAACAAATTTTGCACTAAATCAATAACTACATTATTAAAAGCTAATTGTTTGAATAATTCATAATCATACTTAAGAATACATCTAGCAATATTGACATCTTGTATCTTAATTAAATTATCCTCCCCAAATTCCTTTTCTTGCTTATCATATATAGCTTGAACTGCTTGTTTAAGTTGTGTCACTAGATCTTCATTAATAACATTTCTTAAAATTGTATATCCACGAATGGTTACATTTTCAATATGTAATTCTAGATCGTTATTTAACTTGGTGAAAGACAAATTCCCGTATAGATTATCCATACTATTTTCCTAATTTATTTTATTTAAATCAACTGCCAACTTTTTCGTCAATTACAAATAATGGCCTTCCTTTTGTTTGTTCAAATATTCCAGCAATATATAAGCCTACAACCCCGATACTTGAAATTATTATTCCACCAATTACTAAAAGCATTACAATTATAGTTGTCCAACCTGGAGAAACAGAATAAAAAAAATAATGCATAACATAATAAAAAGCCAGACCGATCCCTGCCAATGACAAAAAGAAGCCAAGATACATAATCCATTTTAGAAGTGTAGTAGTTTGAAATAACACTCCTCCTAAAGCTAATTTTAGTAATGCAGACAAGTTATAAGAGCTTTTACCTGAATGTCTCTCAGAATGAATATATTCTATATAACCTACATTAAATCCAAGCCAGTATAAAATAAAAGTATAATGTCGTTTTATATCATTAAATTTTAAAAAAGCATTAACCACTTTTCTCGAGATAATACTAAAAGCACCTAATTCATTATTAATTTCAATATTAGATAACTTGCTTACCATTTTAAAATATAACTTAGAACAAGCTCTTCTTATAAAATGATGTTTTTTTTGTTTACGTTTTGCAAATACAATATCGTAACCACTTAAAGCTGTTTCATAAAGTTCAATAATTTTTTCTGGAGGATCTTGTAAATCGCAGTCCATAACTACAACCCAATCTCCCTGACTTTGCGTCAGCCCAGCAGTAATTGCGATTTGTTGACCAAAATTTCTGCTGAGTTTTACCCCTCTAATTGATTTATCCATATGGGCCAATCTAGTAATTACTTCCCAAGAATTATCATGTGCCCGGTCGTCAACAAATATTATTTCATAACTGTATGTTACTTTATCCAAAACTGCTTTTAACCGCTTATGTAGTTCGTTTAAGCATCCAGCACACTGATAAACTGGTACTACAATACTAATTTGCATCAATAATTCAACCTTTTAATTTTAACATACTAACCTAGCTAAACCAAACCCTGTTTTTCCGTACTGATTTCCATTATATAACATAAATCGCTGTCCCTTATGGTCAAACACATATGGATATGAAATTGACTCCGCATCCCAACCAGCAAGTGACACTTCAATTCCTGCATGTTCATCTTTTCTAATCCATATTTTTCCATCAGTGGATTCTGCATACCCAATTCTATAACTTTTCCCACGATAGCAATACCACATCCGATAAATATGTTTATCTTTTATAACACAAGGTTTTGACATCGCATATTCACTAGGCGCATTAAGATCTAAAACAATTAAGCCATTCCTCTCCCAATTAATCCCATCTTTCGATTCTGCATATTTAATAAGATGTACCATATCAGAGTGCTCCTTGCACCATTTTAAAGTGGATCCATACCACATTTTCCATATTCCGTCATCTTGCATAACCCACGGATAAGATAAATTAAAGGGGTCAATATTACTACGGTCTATTATTGGAACATTTGATATTTTTATAAATTCATTTGATGGGCCATGTGAAATTGCTAAACCAATACTATTACGAAACGGTACTGTAACTCCAAGATTCCATCCAACATAATACAAATAGCGTGTGTTTGCATCTTTTACAATGCAGCCCATTGAAACGCCGCTATCATCAAATGAACCTCTTATACCATGACTTAAAATTGGTTTTTTTGAAATATTTATAATTTTATCAGGAGAATAAATATCAATATCTACATATCCGATGCTAGCACGATTATATCTGTCCCGACAATTAAAATAAATCCTGAAATAATCACCGTCTATAAGCTCCGCAACTGGATTTGACGCGTGAGTTAACATCCAATCATGTTTATTATTTGGGCAAAAGATTAAACCTTTCTTTTCCCAATGCATTATATGTTAACCTCAATTTTTATCAACTGTAATAGTCCATTCCCATAAATTATAATCATGT
>JAJFBO010000282.1 GCA_020697025.1 Burkholderiales bacterium | reverse complement strand
AATTGAATCACTATGAAATAAGCTAACTGTTGCTGGTTTATTAAGTAAGTCAGGGAATTCAAGTAAACTTAAGACTTCCCGCACATATGTGAGGGGTCTTTGTAAAAAAGATTGCGGATTGCCTATATTACAATAGATAATGGATTGCCCCTGTTGCTCCAATTCCTGGGCGCGATTGACAATATTACCCCTGACCGCATAATGTGCATTTATTATTTTCTCATTTATATCATTTATCTTAATCATAAATTTTTATTGTTCTTTTGTAAAATACTCATTTAAACTGTCCTGCCACATTGGCATTTGATAATATTTGCTAATTTTAGCTGTTGACATTACAGCGTATTTTGGCCGCTTTGCTATAAAATTATAACTATCAAAATCAGCCTTATGTAATTTTGCTTCATCCAAACCCGACAATTTAAAAATCGCATATGCAAACTCATACCAGCTACATGAATTACTACTTACACAATTATATATACCATAATCATTAATTTGATTAGTGATAAAATGTACGAGTGCGCGTGCTACATCAAGTGTTGCAGTTGGCGATGTGATTTGATTGGCAATAACAGATAAAGTATCGCGTTCACTCCCTAAACGCTGCATTGTTGTTATAAAATTGCCGCCCTTACCAGATGCTCCAGCACGGCCAAATAATGAAGATACCCGAAAAATAAAATATTTTGCAGCATACTGCATTACAGCCATATCACCTGTATATTTAGATAATCCATATATATTTTGTGGGCTTGGTATATCAGTTTCTAAATATAAATCAGTCTTGGTTCCATCAAACACATAATCTGTAGAGATATGAAATAAAGTAATATTTTTCTCATTACATAATCTAGACAATTTATAAGCAAAACTTGCATTTATACTAAATGCCAGGTCCGGATTAGACTCACACCCATCAACATTAGTTGTAGCAATACAATTAATAATATGGCTGACATTAGTAAGCTTATCCAAGATTTTATTACCTAAATCATCACGAGTAGCATCAAAATCTGACTGTGTAACTGGCGTAAAAAAAATATTCTTCTCTTTACAAATAGCAACTAAATCTGAACCAAGCTGACCTTTAGCACCTAAAATTACAATATGCAAACCGCATTACTTTCCTAAACTAGTTAATGGAGGAACATCAGCCCTTGTTTTAGCTTTTTGCTCGTATGTTTTTAACATTTTAAAATACGCATAAAACTCTGGATCTTTTATTTGCATATTATGATTTATAGTATCGACTTCAAGTTTTGTCTTACTTTTTATTATACTTGTTTCATAATATACAGACTCAATACTCATTACACTTGCCAAACTAACTTTGGTCTTATTCTCATTATTACTTAATGGTAATATAGGTATAAATTTTATATTTAGCAAATGTATCTGGTCTACCCTAATACCTAAAGGGATAAATTTATTTGGATCAATATGGATCATATCCACTTGATTTAACTGATCTAGTGTAGTTGTAGTGATTTTATTTTTAAGGTCATTAAGCAATATTACAGCTATTTTTTCACTAATTGCAGATTTCTGTATAGCGGATAAATACCTGGCCGGGTCTATAACTTTATAATTAATTAATACTTCAACTTGCAATTGATTATTTTGATTAGTAGGTTCTTTTACCGCTAAACTAAGTAGAGCGGTACGCTCATTAGTAAAAACATAAGTAACCTTATCCCAAACAGGCCAGGTAAAATAAATGCCAGCATGTACTACTCTTTGTGAACCATTTATGCCAGTAATTACAGCACTTTCACGCTCATCAACCACGATAATAGAAGCAAATAACAAAACTAATAAAATTAAAATAAGTATAAATATCTTACGCATTAATCACCTGCCTGGTTCCTATCCCGTATTACTTCACGAGTAAAAACCCGCCCGCCATCAATATGCTGTTTTTTTCCTGTCTTTTCTATCTGCTTTAATTCATTTAAATTTAAATATAGCAAATTATAATGACTTTCAGTCTGGATTGCCGGGATTTTACCTAATGTATCATTATACATTCTGGCGATTGTCTGTGAAGCATTTTGATGATATGCAGGCAATAGTGTATTAAAAGCTTTTGATTCATTAATAGCTTTAGTAATCTCACTATTGCTATATTCTGCGGCTTGAGATCGCAATTGGATAGCTAATGGTTGTTGGTCTACGTGAGCGGGTGAAGCATGTTTCCCTGGATTTACATTTAAATCTGTCCCGCCAATACTTTGTATGGTAAATTTGTTTAATTCTATACCATAGGATTTTAATGAAGAATTTAACTTTGTCACTAACTCTTTCGAAAGTATTGTAAAATTGTTAGACTTAAGTTCTGTTATAGATCTGGCTGCTAAAATATCACGAATTTTGCTTTGTACCTGCCATAAAATTTCATCATCAAAATCATCTTGATTTTGTAAATAGTTTTGATATAATATTTTAGGGTTAGTAACCAGATAGCTAAATTTTGCATTAATGAAAAGTGGTTGTAAATTCTTGTCCAGAACATTATATGACGTATTAGGACTA
>JAJFBO010000281.1 GCA_020697025.1 Burkholderiales bacterium | reverse complement strand
CCATTGTAGCGCTCTCCCAACTGAGCTATGACCCCTATAAACCCAAATTATAACACGTTAAACAGGCATTAAATTGAATTATTCTGGAATTTAATATATGTAGTACAATAACGAATGCATAGCAATTTATAAATAAATTCATTAACAGGAGAAAATAATGGATATTCAAAAATTCCTGGCTTCCCCTGCATTCGCAGTTATTGGCGCATCAAATAATCGTGATAAATTTGGTAATAAAGTTCTTCGCTGTTTTATAAAACATAAAAAAACAGTATACCCTATCCACCCTATTGAAAAAGAGATTGAGCAGCTACGATGTTTAAAATCTGTTGCCCAATTGCCAGATACAGTGGAAAGTATATCTATTATTACGCCACCATTATTAACTGAAAAAATTATTGCTCAGGCAGTTAATAAAGGGATTAAAAATATATGGATGCAACCAGGTGCAGCAAGCCAAAGCGCTATTGATGAATGCATCAGAAATGGTATTAATGTTATTGCCAACGGACCTTGTATTTTAGTTGAATTAGGCTGCTAATTAGAGTATTAAAACAATCATGGTAATAATCCAAATAATCTTCTATTTAAAACAAATATATTTTTTTATTAAAATTCTTGAAGACATTAAGCTTAGATATTACTTATAACATTATTTGAAAGAAATTATTATGAACATCCCTACACCTCATATAGAAGTAGCTAAACAAGGCATTATTGCTCCAACTGTAATTATGCCAGGCGATCCCCTAAGAGCTAAATTTATTGCAGAAAACTTTTTAACCGAAGTAAATCAGTTCAATTTTGTTAGGAATATGTTTGGTTATACGGGTAAGTATAATGGCAAAACAATATCTGTAATGGCTAGTGGGATGGGCCAGCCAAGCATAGGAATTTATTCTTATGAACTTTACTCTTTTTATAATGTTGAACAGATAATTCGGGTTGGATCTGCCGGATCTTATGATAGAGATGTTAAGATTTATGATATAGTTTTAGTAAAGGATAGCTGGAGTGAATCTAACTATGCCAGGACTCAAAGTGGCAATACCCGTGATATTTTGCATCCAGATGCCAGGTTAAACCAACATATTTCGGAAACTGCAAAAAAGCTGGGTATTCCAATTCTTGAAGCCAGAATCCATTCCTCTGATGTATTTTATCGCCAAAGATTTGAAGATTATCTTGATATACGTAAAAATCATGGTTGTGTAGCAGTAGAAATGGAAGCTTTTGCACTTTTTGCTAATGCTATTGTGTTGAAAAAAAAAGCAGCTTGTATATTAACAATTTCTGACTCCTTAGTCACTCATGAAGCAACCACAGCAGTAGAACGTCAAGACGGGTTTACTAAAATGATTAAGCTAACCCTTGAATCCATATAAGCTGGAGTCCATATAAATAAACTATTTATTTAGTATTTGTATAATTTATATGAAAATTTTTTAGCCTGGATACTAAGCTGATAATTTCGTCCCGTGGTGGTAAAAAGGTAGTTCTAAAATGTAGCGTGCCCGGATACTGACCAAATCCGGAACCTGGCACTACACATATTCCTGTTTCTTCCAGTAGTGCTAAACAATATTTTTCATCTTCTGGCATAACATCTACCTGATCCGGAATTGGTAAGTCCAATTTTACAAAGGCGTACATTGCCCCTTCTGGATAAGAAACGCTAATTCCAGGTATTTTGTTTAATTCTTCCCCTATAATTTGTGATTTTTCTTTTAAATCTTTTAATATCTGCTGTTTTTCTGTTTCATACAATTCATAACTTGCCTCCCCTGGTTCTGGTGGTGTTACCATTAAATAAGTAGCAAGCTGCCCAACCACATTGGCACATAAATTTATTGACTGCAACTTTATTAACTGAGCAAATACTTCATCATCCACATTTCTTGCCTCAAGATAACCTGAACGATGCCCACATTCACCAAAATATCCTTTTGACATTGAATACACACTAAATAATGATACATCTAATACACCTAATTGATACATCACTCTAGCAAAAGAATAAAAATTTTTAGATCCATATATATTATTTTGATAAACTTCATCAGCAATAATCGCTAATTTATGACGACTGGCAAAATCTATTATCATCTGGATATTTTCATATGTTAAAACAGCACCGGTTGGATTACCCGGATTAATTACTGTAATAGCTACAGGTATTATACCTTTGGCTCTAGCTTTAGCAAAGCTTTCTTCCAATTCTTCCAGATTTAGCTGCCAGCCATTATTTTCATCCAGGTAATAATCAATTTTTGCACCGTCTAATAAGGTTAAAGTTGCACTATATAAGGGATATAATGGTACTGGCACCATAATTCCATGTTTAGGTGATTTAATTAAAGATTGAATTACTGCTTGTGCTGCTTTACTTGCCCCATCAGTTAGGAGAATACGTTTAGCAAGCGCTGGAATGTCATCACGTTTGGCAATAAATTCTGCTACAGCTTCACGAATGAAGGCAATCCCCGCACTTGGGGTATACGCCCCAACTCCTTCAGGAATTTTACTAAAGATATATCTG
>JAJFBO010000280.1 GCA_020697025.1 Burkholderiales bacterium | reverse complement strand
AATCCGGTAAAGGCAAGAAGAGCAATAAGCGATAAAATAAAACCAGTATTAATTACTTTATATAGTGAATAAAAAATCCAGTATAACTGCGTATTAAAAAAAGCAAGACCATAAAGATAACCACAACCTAATAATTTCCATTTTGATATTTTTGCATCAAAATCATTAATTGCTATAAATAATAATAATAGGGACAATACAATTACATAGGCATAGTTAAATGGTGCAAAAGCTAATACACTAATGCAGCCGGCAAAAAATACTAATATATACTTTTTCATATTCTTACTTTAAATCATATCGGGAGCGTCAAGTTTTTTAATATTTAACAGCTTCACTTTACGACTATCTGCATTAATAACTTCGATACTTACTCCGGCAAAATTTAATATCTCACCGCTAGCAGGAATACGCCCCAAAATTTTACTTAAAAATCCGCTAAGTGTTTCTACCTGATTATCATGCCAATTTAGACCTAATATATTATTTATTTCTATTAAAGTACAATGACCTTTTACCCGATAAGTATTTACATCAACTTCCAATATCTCTCGTTCACCTTCGACAGAATCATACTCATCTTCAATATCACCAACTAATTGCTCTACTATCATTTCCAGCGATACAATACCTACGATATTGGTAAATTCATCAACAATAATCGCCAGATGTACTTGTTTGACACGCATTTCATACATAAGGCTGTCTAAATGTTTAATTTCAGGAATAAAATAGGCCTCACGTAAATAAGAGCGTAAATTAAATTCCTGTGGATTTGCCATATATCGAATTAAGTCCTTACTATGAAAAATCCCTATAACTTTACTTATTTCGCCATCTATTACCGGAAACCTCGAATGCCCAGTCGCTAAAATTTTATTAATTAAATTTTCTATGCTATCGTTTATGTCTAATACATCTACCTGATTGCGCGGTACCATTATATCTTTAGCTCGTAGTTCATTAATTTGCAATGCAGCTTCAATTATAGGTAAAATATTACTATCAATAATATTTTTCCCAGTTGCATCATGCAATACTGCTAATAAATCCTCTTTATCACGTATTTGTGCATGAAATATCTGATCTAATATTCTTAATCTTTTCATCATTTCTCCCAAAATAAAAGATTAAATTTCATTCTAATATATTCTTATATGGATTATTAAATCCCAGTTCTTTTAAAATATGTATTTCCATATCTTCCATCTGTGCTGCATCGCTATCTTTTATATGATCAAATCCTTGTAAATGTAAAACTCCATGAACAATCATATGCGCGTAATGCAAATTAATATTTTCAGAAGTAACTTCATCTACAATTATTCCATCACATAAAATTAAATCACCTTGAAGAATATTAAATTCTTCCCGTGTAGCTCTATCTTCCAATGAAATTACATTAGTTGCGTAATCCAGGTTTCTATATTTTAAATTTAACTCACGAGAAACTTTATTAGATACAATAGAAATACTAAGATTTATGATATTAAATTTTTTAACCAGTGAATGCCGGATATAAGATTTTACCTGATTTAGCTTAGGCTGATATGGCCGGCGGATTTGCTTAGTAAGATTGACTTTAAAAATCATTTATTAATCAAGGTAAAAATAGTTGTATATGAAATATATTGGCTGATTGTTCCAATATGAGAGAAAGATGGTGCCGCGAGCCGGAATCGAACCGGCACGGGAGGATAAGTCCCGAGGGATTTTAAGTCCCTTGCGTCTACCTGTTTCGCCATCGCGGCATTTTGCAAATGACACCATCTATTTTTGGAGGCGAGGGTCGGAATCGAACCGGCGTCCACGGCTTTGCAGGCCGCTGCATAACCACTCTGCTACCCCGCCTTACTAACTTAGTTGGAGCGGGAAACGAGACTCGAACTCGCGACCCCAACCTTGGCAAGGTTGTGCTCTACCAACTGAGCTATTCCCGCATAATTCACTCTTAGTTTATGGAGCGGGAAACGAGACTCGAACTCGCGACCCCAACCTTGGCAAGGTTGTGCTCTACCAACTGAGCTATTCCCGCATCAAACTAATCACGAGGAATGGATTATATCTAACAAAGCATATAAAAGTCAAATATAATTCATACTTTTTATTTTACATTAAAAAAGCCCTGATTTTGTCTTATTAAAATGATTATCTGCTGATAAAATCTTTTACCTCACATTAATTATTTTACTAGCTTATGCTGCAACTATCAATCGTGTGAGTTATCAGATTATTTTGTGTCAAGTCGCTTTTCTTTACCATCAAAGTGCTTAGGAGATAAAGTAGTTGGACCATAGGAATTCTCATAAAAAACACCTAGTTGTCTCGTTAAATTAAGTTCATATACATCACTTTTATCCAAAGTAATTGAACTATCGTCAAAATACTCGATTTTGCAATCTGTAAACTCAGTTAAGTTCTCTTCTACATATGAATCCAAATTATATACCCCAATAGCTTTATAACCATCAATTTTTTTATCAAATTTTAGCGTAGCAGTTTTTAGCCCTTTACCAGTTTGCTTATATTGGAATGATATTGTCTTTATG
>JAJFBO010000279.1 GCA_020697025.1 Burkholderiales bacterium | reverse complement strand
TATAAATATGAATAGCACATGCAATATTAAATGATAAATTATATCCGAATAAAACTTTACTTTTGGGTAAACCAGGGAAAAATTTTAAAAGTATAGTTCCAATAATTAATAAAAATATAATTAATACAAATAAAACCCAAATTCCTTTCCAGAAGTCAATGAGATATTTTAAGAGAACTCCCTTTATTTGTTTTGAGTTCATTTTTTATTTGCCTTTAATCATAATTTTTTAAATGGGAAACAATACTGTAGAGTGCGTTAAATTATGATAAACCAAATATTATTTAATATAGTGCTATTTCAAATAAGGCATAGTTGTGTATTTTGTTTGTGTAAATTTAAACTCCACACACCACTATCTACGACTAACTTTCTTTATAAAATATTTTTCCAGCCATTATTTGTTTTAAATAATAAGATTATATCAGATTTATCAGGATTATTGAGGGTCTTATCAATTTCTGGAAAAGCTGATTTAATTTCTGCAGTATTAATCCAGCTTGCGATATCAACGTATTTATAACTATATTTGATTTCAGCGACTTTCTGTCCCGCTGAATCTCGCTCCAGATAGTTAAGAATATTATCAACTTTAGGATGAGTATAGCAGAAATTAAAATTAGCTGGATCTAGGGGGCTGCTAAGTGGGTTCTTTTTAACTGTTTGTTTTCCTTTATCTGTTAAATTATATAAGTTTATAACAAATGAAATTCCTTTAAGCGGTGTTTCTTTCAAAATACTTGCTTGTTCAGTTTTAGCTGTTTTAGTTAGCAATCCCGCTTTTACCAGCGCTTCAGCTTTAGTGTAACTATCTGGTCCAAAGTCAGTAGGGTCTTTTTGAATTACTCCATTATTTTTGGTTTGAATAACAACGACAGTATTTTCTTTGTTATATTGTCTAAGCTCTTTATCATCCATGTAAGCAACGAATAATGAGGTGTTAAGATTTAGACAAGTATACTTATTTTCTAGGCTTTGGTTAATAGCGCTTTTAAACTCACTTTCTTTGCTACAAGCTGAGAGCGCAATTATTCCACCAATTAACGTGCAAATTAGTAATATCTTTTTCATTAATATCCTTTCAAAATTAAATTTTTTAAATTTAAAGTACTTTTATTTCTAATTCTTGGCTAAGAGTACTTTATAGACTAAATATATGTTGGAAACTAAGTTATAAATATCTAAGCAATAATTTTACCATCATTTACCAATTATGTGTGACATATAAAGATAATAATATGGTATCAAATTTGTCATAAAGTATTCAAGTCTGTACTAGCGCAAGTATGATCCAGATTCTTGTAAAATATATATATATATCATTAAATAACGAGTTATTGTACTTAAACATAAATTTATCACGTATAGTGCTGTTAACTCTTTCACATCTGGCCTTCTAACATATGAAACTACTAAAGTTTTGTAATAATTAATAAAACTATATAAACTATTTATAACTAACGAAAATCTTTATTTTTAATATGATACCAAATATGCAGTATTTAGGTTAAGCATTGTTATTATTGAGTTATATATATTTAGGAATCCACGATCAGGTGTATTTTTATAAAAATGACCTATTTATGCTGCTTCTATTTCGAACTTGTCGGAATTTCCGGACAGTTGACTTCATCGTATTTCTGCTACTAATTGTTGCAGATTTGCAAAGTGCAAATTATGCACATTGCTTTTACCGCTTTCTCCAGTATGTGTAAATTTTGCACACACTTAACGTTATCTGTTGCATAAATCTAGATTTATCATATTTTACTTAATCTATTTACTTCATTTTCCAGTTCATGTAAGATGGATAAAATCTCATTAAATTCAGGATAATCACCAAAAATCATTGTACGCATCTGTTTATAATCAGCATTGAGCCCAAAAACTCTATAATCAGGTGGGGTTAATTTTAATTTACCAATTAGACATTCATCGTATTTTGCCCAGGTTCTTGGATAAAATTTTTGCTTAAATTCAACTACGTCTTTCAAAAGCTTTAATTGTCCTAATGCAGCGTCCTTTATGTTTGATAAAGCTAGCATGGCAAGATCATAATAGTGCCTGGAATATCGTAATGGTAATTTGCTTTCCTCTGGTCGGTTAGCTTCATGGTGCAAAATAGTAGCTTTCTCCCAGAATGTTCGTTCCGCCAAGATTGCTTTAACATTATATTTGCTTTGGTTAAATACATTAGGAAAACATTCTGCTGCAAATGAAGTAATAGAATATTGATTAAAAGGCAACCAGGCAGCCAATGGTCCAATTTCTAATAAAATTTGTGGTCGCAGGTAATTATCATGGAAAATATCCGGGTAATTTACATTAATTACTAAATCTGTATCTTGATTAAGTTCGCAATTACATAGTGGTTTTAGTAAATTTTTAAACTTTGGTAATAAATCGCTTATCAAAAATTTATGTGCGCTTTGGTTAAGCTCATGATTAAATTCAACCTGCTTTGTTTTAGATCTCCCAAGCATTGGATTATCTTGGACTACAGTATTCCAGTCTAAGATTAAATCAATATCTTCAGAGAATCGTCCTATTA
>JAJFBO010000278.1 GCA_020697025.1 Burkholderiales bacterium | reverse complement strand
GCCTACCTTTTTATATGATTAAAATATTTATATTTGATTATCATGATAGTAACTAAGGTATTTGTAACTACACTTAAGCCGTAACCAATAATTAATATTTTATCATTCACTACTATACCATGAAGAACCGCAAACAAATTCAGAATATTAAAGCCTGCAAATGTAACCAATGAAGTATCACCTGCATGTTTATTTTTATACAAACGTATAATTTGAGGTATAAATAATAGTCCATTAGCAAATAGAGCAATACCAAATATAATATTAATTAACTCTTTTATTTCTTGCATTTTATTAGTTCCCCTAACATATTCATGGATTAAGCTAGAATAATCCACAAAATTAGTCAATTAAATTTACAATATAAAAAATACTATTCTCAAAAACAATTACTATATTATAATTTACATATTATATCAAAATTTTATAAGCATTTGCTAATATCTCAAATAGTATATGAATCAGAGATAGAAGTGCACTTTAGCAAAAATATAAATGGCAGTATATAAAACAGTACGTCTACCATAACATATGCAATTCGTCCGGCAATTACCATAAATGCAGATAGTCCTAAAATAAAGAGCATTAAAACCAATCTTGGAACTACTAGAATTTTGAGGCGTATGCTATATAGAAAAAACCAAGGAGAATTAAATTAAACATCCAGGATAAAACCGCTTAGCTTTATAATATATCAAATTGTACTACAAAAATCTTGTAATAAATATTCAATACAAATTTCTAAACTTGCTATACATTGACGCATAAAGTAAATTATAAATCTGGATCAGGGCATATAAGACTTTTATTTTGTGCCAGTATGCTAGTATATGGAAATTTCCATCCAAATACTGGGGCAAAAATCTCGTACCAAAGTTTCATTTCATTATTATTAACTAGAGCTGCATTACACATTATTTGGGATATATCAACTTCTACGCCCCATTTAGTGTCATGATTTATATATACCACATCGTAGTAACGCATGCCATTTATGTACTGAGGAAATATATTATTTAGCATGTTATTATCATTAGGAGATAGAGGGTAAAAATCTACATGTGGCATTGTTATGCTGAATTCTTTCTCTAGCTGGGACAAGTTAGTAAAATTATTGGGTAATTTAACAACTTTATTAATCCAGGGATCCATCACATAAATATTTCCGCTTATGCCTTCAACTAAAACTAATATGTGATCTCCAGTTTTTGGTTTAGTAAAGACTAATCTTGCCATTTTAAACCAACTTTGGTGATTCACATTTTCTAATGTCTGGTTCATACTGTCAAATGCAATAGCATTTAGGATAAGAAGTGCATACTCATTAGAACCAATCGTTTTTTGATGCCAGGATCTTGCTAATTTAGATGCAATAATGGTGGCATCTTTTGAGCTAACAATTCGAGCAAACATACCAAGCAAATTAACTTTAAAATCTAAATCTATTAGCTCATCTGGAACAAGCTGATTTAAGTCTAAAAAGTGTATTGCTTCTTCAGTAGTAAATTGTTTCTTCTTCTTAATTTCTTCTTGTATAATTTTATTACTTATTATCTTTGAATGTGATTTGCTTATATCAAAATTTTTGGCAATTTGTCCTAGTATAAATTGTAATCTTGAGAACTCTTCGCCATAACATAAAGCGGGCCACTCTTTTTCCGGAAGCAATTCAGAGTAGGTATATTTCCACCCAAATATGTCCTTAATATAAGTATACCATGTATTCATTTCATTAGTATTTTTCTGAGCCAGATTGCACCATAAAGCAGAGAGTTTCTCTTCAACTTCCCATTTGGTGTCAGGGCCTACAAATAGAGCATCATAATAAAATTTGCCATCTTTAGCTGGAACATGGTATAAGTGATTTAACTCTTCATCGTCCCTAGCGGATAGTTTGGTATTACTCATACTCGACAATTTAGAAAATCGAGGTGATAAATTTACAACCTTATTAATCCAGGGATCAATTACAAATATAGTTCCGCTAGCGCCTTCAACTAAAATAATTCTGTGGTTTCCAGTTCCCTGCTGCGTCTGTACTAACCTTACAAGCTTAAAAGGCGATACGTATCCCTTATTATCTTTATTAGCTGCTGTTTGATTCCTATTTTCAAATACAATTGCGTTCATGGTATATAGCGCATACTCACCACAACAAATTGAATCTAAAGACCAAAATTTCATAAAATAATCTTTAGCCCTTTCCGCATATTCTGGCGTGACCGTACTTGTTACTGCGCCTAAATTACTAAACTCCACAATATCATCAACTAGCTTAGTCTCTGGAGCTTTTCCTTGTAGAATTAAACCGTTCCGATAACTATATGCTTCCTTACTTGTAAATTGCTTACCAAGCGCGCTCTCTTGCTCGAGGAGCATATTACTCATAATTTTAGTCGGAGATTTACTTAGATTAAAATGTTTATTAATCGATTTAAGAACAGAATTTAATATCTGAAACTCATGCTCTTCTCCCGCAAAACATATGGATACTGAAAAAAATATTATTAATCCAAACAAGAATTTAAAGAAAAATTTCATTATTAATCTCTTCT
>JAJFBO010000277.1 GCA_020697025.1 Burkholderiales bacterium | reverse complement strand
CTTCGCACTTCTGAATTTTTATGGCAAGAAGGCCATACCGCACATGCAACTAAAGAAGAAGCTGTTGCAGAAACTCTAATGATCCTTGACTTATATGCAAAATTTGCCGAAGATATTTTAGCCATACCGGTGATTAAAGGTGTAAAGCCTATATTTGAACGTTTTCCTGGTGCAGTTGACACTTATACTATTGAAGCTATGATGCAAGATGGTAAAGCTTTGCAAGCCGGCACATCACATTTTCTGGGACAAAATTTTGCTAAAGCTTCTAATATCCAATTCTTAAATAAAGATAATCAACTAGAGTATGCGTGGACAACTTCATGGGGTGTCAGTACAAGATTAATTGGCGGTTTAATTATGACGCATAGTGACGATGATGGTTTAGTTTTACCCCCAAGAATTGCTTCTATTCATATAGTAATTTTGCCAATTTATAAAAATGATGCCGATAAAAAATTGGTATTGGAGTATTGCAGTAAATTACAACAAGCACTTAATGAACAGATATTTTATGGGTTAAATATTTGTGCACATATTGATACTAAAGATATCCCTGGCGGTGAAAAAAAATGGGGATGGGTAAAAAAAGGAGTTCCACTTAGATTAGAAATTGGCATGCGTGATATTGAAAAAAATACTTTCATGGTGAGTAGGCGCGACTATGCCAGCAATGAAAAGCAAAGTTTTACTTGTGAAGAATTTGTAAAACAAGTTATCCCTTTACTTGATGAAATACAACAAAATTTATTTAACCGAGCTTTAGATTATCAAATTAAAAATAGTCAGGAAGTAAGTACTTTAGCGGAGTTTACCGCTGCATTTTCAGGCACTAAAACTGGCTTTGTAACTTGTTATGCAAGTAATGAAAATACTATAGAAGAGCTTATAAAACCACTACAAGTAACTGCCAGATGTATCCCGGTAGACCAAAATGAACAAAACGGCAGATGTATCTTTACTGGCAAAACAGTGACGAAAAAAATGATTTTTGCAAAGTCATACTAATTGATTAAATGGTTGTTTTTTATTTTTGCACTGAATTTGACTTATGCAGCAACCAGGGTTCCTGAAGGTCTGGCTGCTGACATACAAACCGGATTAGACTTTGAAACCTTAAATCCTATTCACCCGCATTTAGTATTCAATGATCCGGATAAGGCTCAGGCATGGCTTAGAGATATGTCGCATCGTTTGGATAAATGGATTAAAGATGATTATTTAAAGACTGGTTATTTAACCATCATTCAATATGAAGCGGCAAGAGCAAACCTCGACCCACAAATTGTACTTAGTATAATTACTGTTGAGAGCCGCTTTAATAATTTTGTTATTTCATCAGCTGGTGCAGTAGGCTTAATGCAAATTATGCCGTTTTGGCAATTCTGGGCCGGTACACCAGAACATAATTTGTTTAATGTTCAAACTAATTTGCGTTATGGCTGCAGTATTTTACGTTATTATCTGCAAAAAGAAAACGGTAATATGGAACAGGCATTAGCTCGTTATAATGGCAGTATTGGCAAAAACTGGTATCCCGAATTGGTAATGCAGGCATATTATAATTATTGGCGGCCTTACCCGGTAGTAACCATGAAAAATAATCAACTAGTTACTATTGATTATACAAAATAAATAATTTATCAAAGTTTCCCCTGTGCATATTACACTAGTGTTTAATAGACCTTCATGGAACATTAATATAAAATAAATTTGATAAATTACTTATAATATATATTTAAATTTTTATTGATGTGGTTCTAAACAGTTATGGTCATTATGATTTGTACACTGCCAATGCTTACAGTCATGCCCAATTTTAGTTACTATATGAGCAGCACCCAGACCAGGGTCAATAGTTACAAACATTTTTCCTTCATGAATGGCAATAGTTCGCAATGGTTCTGCAGCAGTCCCAACTGTACCAATAACTAAATGGTCAAGATCAAAATGATCATCCATTTCAAAAACATTAGTATTTCCTAGTGTGGTACGCATTTGTTCATTAGGCCATGCCGGGTTATATACCCATAAAAATGGGGCATGTCCAGATTTTTTCTCCTGGGCATTGGCAGGGTGGCCCTCAACATCGAATATGCAGCTTCCTGCGTAACGAACTGCATTAGCCGTACTCATACATAAAAATAAGCTAAAAAATAAGCCCAATATATAATTGATATATCTATTAATTCGCATTTATATTCCTAAAAATTTTAATATTACTAAAACGCACTGAAAATCCAATTAATTTAACATGTAAACTTAGTCTGATATGAATATTATAACTAACTTCTGATTAAAATGTAATACGTAAATTCCGTATATTATCTTTTTTTAAAAAAATACAATATTTTTTGTATTGTTAATTTACAGAATTTATAAAATATCAAAACATTGTTGCCGTATTTTTGGAAATATTTAATTTATAAGCTGCTATCCATGCCAACAGTTATTATAATTTTGCCCTTAAAACCGCCAACTAACTCAAGGAGCTTTGTACTTATTCAGGATATCTAAATAGATATTAACTGGTACTTAATTTGTCTTATAATAACCGCTTAACATC
>JAJFBO010000276.1 GCA_020697025.1 Burkholderiales bacterium | reverse complement strand
ACCTTGAATGCTTGCCTGAACTTTCATTTTGCTATCTTTAACTATCCTAACCATTTTCTTGCCTAAATCCTGACTGATGCCATTTTTAATCTGGATAATTTCTTTCATTTTATTACCACTGACTTTTTCTTTTTTACCTTCTTCCAAAACACGTACATCTATTCCGCGTTTTGACATTTTGCCGACTAATACTTCCCTCACCTGGCTTAATTTAAAATCATCATCAGCATAAATAGTAATTTCTAACTCGGTACATTCAACCCGGGCATCGCTGCCTTTGAAATCAAACCGATTAGCAATTTCTTTATTAGCTTGATCCAAACTATTGGCTAACTCTACTTTATCAACAACAGATACTGTATCAAATGATGGCATATCAAAACTCCTCTGTAAACTTTTATAAAGCATGATTTTAACATATTTTGGTTTTTATAGTTAATGTATGGGTATAGCAAGATTAGTATTTATAGCAAAATAAATATTATTTACGCATCACTTCAAGTACGCCACTTACTGTAAAAATGCGGTTTATTAATGGTGTAAAATCAAAATTGCCGCCATGTATCTGAATAGTAAAAACCATTATTGCCCGGTTATTTTTAGCTGCAGTACGTAAACTATCAATATTTATTTTTTCTCGTGCAAATAAATCTGTTAAATCACGCAAAAGCCCTGAGCGGTCGTTAGCTATAACTTCTATATCAACATTAAATACAGCCTTATCAATTGCCTCGCCCCAACTTACCTGAACTACCTTTTGCGGAAAATTTTTTGCCTGACGTTTAATGCCTATACAGTTATTACGATGAATTGCCACCCCATTTCCCTGAGTAATAAAACCAATTATCGAATCTCCAGGCAGAGGCTTACAGCATTTTGCAACATAGGTGACTATTCCCGATACTCCATCAACCATAATTCCAGACAGTTGTTTAGATCTATTTGCAACTGGAGTGGATTTAAACTCATGTACAACTGTATTTAAATCGACATCTTCGGGTTTTGTCGATTCCTGCTCCTTTTTAATTAGCTTACTAATCGTTTCCCTAATGAATACAGGAGATAAATCACCACGGCCTAAATCTACACAAATATTTTTTTCATCTGTATAACCAAGCGCTGAAATAATTTCTTCTAATGCAGGCCTGATAATAGCCGGAAATTTAGATAATTCACGTTCAAAGATTTCCTTACCATTAGAAAAAAATTCTTCATAATTTTGTTCACGGATATAGCGTCTGATGTGACTTATTGCCTTCGGACTCTTTACTAAACCATCATGTATCCAGTTAATACTTGGGCCGCCGGTTTTGACTGTTAGGATCTCTACCCGCTGCCCGTTTTTTAAACTAGTTGCAAGCGGCACAATTTGTCCGTCAACTTTAGCGCCACGGCATTTATGCCCTACAGCGCTATGTACTGCATATGCAAAATCAACTGGCGTTGAACCATTAGGCAAGGAGATAACTTTTCCATTGGGGGTCATTACATAGATTGTATCTTTAAAAATTTCATTCTTAAAGATATCTGTAATGTCTTTGTGATCAGTTAGTTCGTCACGCCAATCCAAAATTTGCCTAAGCCAGGCTAATTTTTCAGCAAAAGCGGCATTATTTTCTATATTTTTTTCACCAAATTCCTTATACCGCCAATGAGCAGCAACACCATATTCTGCATGAGTATGCATTGCAAAAGTACGAATTTGTATCTCGATTATTCTATCATCCGGACCAGTCACACAAGTATGCAAACTCTGATAGTTGTTTGGTTTTGGATTAGAAATATAGTCGTCGAATTCACCAGGCACCGGAGAATATTTAGTATGTAAGATTCCAAGTACAGTGTAACAATCACGCACTTCTGGAACAAGTACCCTGACTGCACGAATATCATATAAATCATCAAAGTCATAATTTTTCTTACTCATCTTTTTCCAGATTGAGTAAATATGTTTAGCCCGACCAGAAACTTGGTAATCCTTTATTCCATTTTCCTGCATTTGATTGGATAGATACTGTTTAATATTTTCAATATACTCAAGACGTTCTTCACGTGTCTCATCTAAGAGCCTGGCAATTTTCTTGTATTGTTCCGGATGTAAATATTTAAATGATAAATCCTCTAATTCCCATTTGATTTGCCAAACTCCCAGGCGATTTGCCAAAGGTGAGAAAATCTCGACAGTTTCAACAGCTATCTTATGAACTAATTCGGTATCTTTACATGATTTTAAATGCAGCATTAGTTCACCGCGGCCAACAAGTAAAATAAGCACAACACGAATGTCACTAACCATTGCCAGTAACATTTTACGTACTACCTCGACTTGAGCGCGTTTTTCATCTTCATTTTCAACATCTGCCAATGTTCCTAGTTTTCTGATCTGGATTACACGAGTTACTCCATCTATTAACTCGGTAACTTTGGGATCAAATTTAGCTAGTTTTTCACGCCAGTCATCCGGACAAAATTTTGATATCGAAAATAAAATCGTAGCATTTGTGGGATAAAATTTTTGGCCGGTATAATATTTTTTGGCAATCTCAATAGCTAATTGAAATTGCTCACACTCAACAGGTGTAAAATATTTTTTTTGAATTTCTAGCCACGAATTTGAGTCATGAAATTCGTGTTTTACAGTAACCATATTTATATATTCTCAACAGTAAATAGTCTATTATATTGCCTAAAAGCATAACGATCCGTCATACCTGAAATATAGTCAGCAACGACTCTGTGTAATCCCGAAGAAGGTATTTTTTCCTGATATGATTCAGGGAGAAGTCCTGTATCACTTACAAAAGCCTCAAAAAGCCGACGTACTATATTTGCTGACTTAAAGCGTAACTGCATTACACTTGAATGTTTATACAAATTTTTAAGCAAGAATTTTTTTAAGTCTTTTTGTTTTTGCATCATTGGTTCAGTATATATAACAATTGGCAGTGCTTTATATACATCTTGTGGTGTAATGATGTTATTTTTTTTTAAATTAAGTGTTGTTGCTTCAATTAAATCATATATCGTTTTGTTAATCAGATGTCGAACCAATTCCTTATGCAATCTTCGTCCATTCAAGGCTGGATATTTTTTTTGTAAATAACTAAGCTCTTCTGCTACGATCGAAACTTTTTTTAATTGCTCCAAAGTAATAATTCCAGCTCTTAAACCATCATCTACATCATGAAAATTATATGCCAGTTCATCAGCTATATTGGCTAACTGAGCTTCAAGGGACGGCTGTGTATCATTTAAAAAACGCGACCCCAGATCACCTAATGTTTTAGCCGTCTTTATTGAACAATGCTTTAATATCCCCTCACGTGTTTCAAAAGTCAAATTCAGGCCGTCAAATTGGGCATACCGCTCCTCCAGTTTATCTACAATTCTTAATGATTGCAAATTATGCTCAAAGCCTTCACCACACGCTTTGTGCATACATCTGTTTAATTCATCCTGGCCAACATGGCCAAATGGTGTGTGCCCCAGGTCATGCGCCAGGCATATTGCCTCGACTAAATCCGCATTTAGTTTTAATGCATTTGCAACCGAACGCCCAATTTGTGCAACCTCCAGACTATGCGTAAGCCGGGTACGAAATAAGTCACCCTCATGATTAATAAATACCTGGGTTTTATACTCAAGCCTTCTAAATGCTGTAGAATGAATAATCCGGTCCCGGTCACGTCCAAATTCTGAACGATATTTGGGCGGCTCTTCGTATATAAGCCTTCCTCTTGTAGTGGTTAACGCATAACTAGCTAAATTATTCAAAACTTTTGTTCCCTAAATATTATTGCCTTACCTCTATCTTACATTACTGTGTAAGTAAAAGATTAAGTGATAAAACTGGTAATTACCTGCTTTATCTTTTCACTGCTGTCTTTAATTGCCAATTCTTTTGTCAACTGTGCCATATCCTTACATTTAGGTCGATTTAGGGCAATAATAGTATCAGCAAGCTTGGCGGCACTTAAGCTTGACTGATCAAACATTATTGAGGCACCAGTCTTTACCAAATTTAGCGCATTATACTTTTGATGGTCATCTACAGCATAAGGATAAGGTACAAAAATCGCGGCCAGCCCTACCGCACATATCTCACTTACAGTAGAAGCACCAGCACGACAAATTACCAGATCAATATTAGCATACATCATCGCCATATCATCAATAAAATTAATAACTGTTATATTATTTACCCCAAAGTTCTGATACTGACTAGCTACAGTTTCAAGGTCGCCCTTACCCACCTGATGTGTAATATTAGCAATATGTCCTGCCTGATTATTATTTATAATACCAAATACTTCCGGTAAAATATCATTAAATATTTTTGCCCCAAGCGACCCGCCTAAAATTAAAATATTTAAACCTCCACTCCTGGCAGCATAGCGAATTTCAGGCCCCGGAATATCATCTATATCTTTACGTACTGGATTACCCAATAAAATTGTTTTTTTGCTAGCTAACACCCTGGGAAAAGCCACTATAACCTTATTAACAAACCTGGCCAGGATTTTATTGCTTAAGCCAGGTACTGAGTTTTGCTCATGAATGATAACCGGGATTCGAAGTATTACCCCCATAAAACATACAGGAAATGTTACATATCCCCCGAATCCAACTATTACGTCTGGTCTTTCACGCAAAATAATTATAAAGCTCTGAAAAAAAGCACGTAATAATAAAAATGGCATTAGTAACAGGCGTAAAAATCCTTTTTTGCGCAAACCAGATATATTTATGCTAGAAATAGGAATACCGTATCTTGGAACTACTGTGCTTTCAATTCCACCCTTTGCACCAACCCACAATATATCATATTGGGTTTCACATAACTTGGCTACA
>JAJFBO010000275.1 GCA_020697025.1 Burkholderiales bacterium | reverse complement strand
CCTGCAATTGCTTTTAAAACCTTTTTAATTGCAGTCCTAAATTCAGTTCTATATGAAAAGTTTCTTGCACGACGGGTAATATCCTGACGTGCTCTTTTTCTTGCTTGTACCGTATTTGCCATTATAATCCTTTTTTTTGCATATATAAAAATAAATAGTAGCTTTTTAACAATTACCTACGAGGGATAGATAATTAAAGCCTCTTTTTGACACTATGACCGCATTATAACATATTTTGGGATTTAATATGTCAGCAATTAAGGTTCATATGGTAAAATACAAATTGTAAGTTATCATACAAAAAGGTACTGCCGATATAGGTTATTTCAAGAGATACCTAGGTATTAACAAATTAAAGATGGATAATAAATAACTATGGCAAACACTGTCCTTGCAAGAAAATGGCGCCCTAAAAAATTTGCTGATTTAATCGGGCAGCAAACTGCAGTTACTGTACTAAATAATATTTTAAAAAATCATCGCATGCACCATGCCTACTTACTTACCGGAACCCGTGGCGTGGGCAAAACAACTATAGCCAGGATAATTGCCAGGGCATTAAATTGTACTGACTTACAGATAAATGAACCATGTGGCGCCTGTAAAAACTGTGTGGATATTGATAAAGGAAATTTTGTTGATGTAATTGAAATTGATGCAGCGTCAAATACGGGCGTAGATAATATTCGTGAACTAATTGATAACGCCGGATATGCCCCAACTATGGGAAAATATAAAGTATATATTATTGATGAAGTGCATATGCTTTCTAAATCAGCATTTAATGCTATGCTAAAAACTTTGGAAGAACCCCCTCTTCATGCAGTTTTTATTCTTGCAACTACTGATTTGCAAAAAGTTCCAGTAACTATATTATCCCGTTGCTTACAATTAAAATTACGCAATTTATTGCCGCCAGAAATAGCTACACACTTAGCTTCAATTTTAAAACAGGAAAATATCAGCTTTGAAAACGAGGCATTAAATGTAATTGCACATACCGCATATGGCAGCATGCGTGATGCCTTATCGATTACAGACCAGGCAATTGCGTATACTAATAATATAATTAATCTAGCAGATATAAAAACTATGCTGGGTATTACTGATGATGAATTTATTTATACTTTGTTAGATACTATAAATGAACAAAATAGTAGTAAATTAACTGTAATTGCAACAGATATTTATAATCAGGGGTGCGATCTGGAAAATGTGCTGCTTAAACTTAATCAAATTTTATGTAATATAAGCTTAGTCCAGTTAGGCGGGTTAGATGAAGAAAGACTTAAATTTTATGCAAATTGTTTTAGCATCAATGATGTTCAGTTATATTTTGAAATTACCAATCTGGGGTTGGAGCAAATTGTAAAAGGTAATAATAAATTTCAAGTTTTTATTATGACGCTACTTCGCATAGCTGCTTTTACTATTGGAAGTAATAATGATAAACAAGCAATAATTAATTCTAGAAATCAAGCTCCAGCGCCTAATTTGGCAATAACTGAAGAAACAGCTACACCTAAATTCGAATCAAACTTAGTACAGCCAGCAACTTTAATTAGCAATACGCCTATAATTCCCCCTTTTGTACTTGATACTAAAAATTCTTCTCCAGTCCAGGCAACTATAACCATCACTGAGAGTTTTTGCCCACAAGTTAAACAATTTGACGGGGATTGGATAGCACTTATTGAAGAATTAGAAAATAAGCTAGATAAAGCAATACACCCAGTACTAGCTAATGCGAAATTTAACTCTTACGCTAATAAACAATTTAATCTTATAGTTGATAATAAATATGAAAGTGCTGTAAATGCCAGTCTAATTCATAATATTAGCAAAATTTTTAGCGAATATTTTGGTTACACAGTTACATTTGATTTACAGTTTTCTGAAAATGTGGGAGCTACACTTAAAGAAAAGCGTAATACTGAAAAAGAAGAGAAACAAAAAATAGCTGAAGAGGCCATAAAAAATGATGCAAATTTAATCAAGATGCAGCAATTATTTTCTGCTACAATCGTGCCTAACAGTATAAAACCTATATAGATTTATAGTCTACTATATTTTTGAGAAAGGAAAATTAATTATGTTTAATAAAGGCCAGCTATCCGGACTAATGAAAAAAGCCCAGGAAATGCAAAAGAATATGGAAAGCGCACAGGAAGAAATTGCCAAACTTGAACTTGAAGGCGAAAGTGGTGCCGGAATGGTAAAAGTGGTTATGACAGGCAAACATGATTTAAAAAAAGTAACTATAGACCCGTCTGTTATGGATGATAAAGAGATGTTAGAAGATTTAATTGCGGCTGCGGTTAATGATGCTAATCGTAAAATCGAAGAAGCCAGTGCTTCTAAAATGGGTGGTTTAACTGCTGGAATGCCCCCTGGTTTTAAAATGCCGTTTTAAAGATATAATTTAAACTTCTTACTTAGAACCTAAACAGGTTCTAAGTAGGCGTTAGCCACCCATATCAAAAATAAAAACTAGGCTTATGATCTTTTCTGCCTATAATGCTGCCTAAAAATTCCTTTAAACGTAAGTCCAGGGCCTTCTGCGATGCAGCGTAAACATTGGCTTAATATA
>JAJFBO010000274.1 GCA_020697025.1 Burkholderiales bacterium | reverse complement strand
TTCTTTAGGTAAAATTTTGAGAACTCGTCTTGCATCACAAAACCCGGTATTACCCCCTGCTGGCGGAACTATATCTGCATAGAGAAAACTCCATATCCGCCGCCTGTTGCCCACATTAAAATCACCATCTTGATGCCAATATTCAGCTCCGGTAAAGTTTTCAATAATTTTTCCATCTTTTTTTATATTTGAGACTCTCAACACAGATGCATAATTATCAACATAATTGTCAAAAGTCATATATCTAGGTAGAGTAATTTTTTCACCAAAGCGCATTGTGAGGGATTCCAAACTTTTAGGTTCAAGTTTTTGTCCTTTAATGCAGCACATACCATAGGTCAGAACAGCATTAATGATTACGTCAATGTCAGAATGACTAATATTAGTAACATCTTTAATAAGGATTTTATGTCCCATCTTTATAGGTGGAACATCACTGCTATATTCATTATTCATAATACTCCTATTTATATAACTGATTTTAGCATCAATATAGATTATTGTCAACCCATAATTTCATAGATATAGATTTGATTTTTTAGCCCGGAAATGGTAAAATTCCTATTAAGGTTTTAAGTATATTTATATACATGATCATTAAAAATATTAGCTATTAAACCATCATATAATACCTATTATAAAAATATAGTTATTATAAGGTAGTTTTAGTTAACCCTATGTTTAGCCTATGTAAAAACACAGGTTTTAAATAATAAATTTTTTGGAAGCTAAACTAACATGAATAAATATTTATCTACTTCATTGCTTTTTTTTGCATTAATCACTTCTTCATATGCTACAGATATACGTATTTTAAATCTCCGTGCTAGGACATCTCCCGCACCAACTGGCAACCAAAGCGACTATGAAGGATTTTTTAATGATATAAACGCAAAAAAGAGCAAAGCTGGTTCAACAGCTAATCCAGCCTATGATTTTATTGGTATTGAAGCATATAATATGAATAAACCTGGAGTGAACCCGCAACAAAGTACTATGCTTAAAGCTGCTTTGTCCAACGTTTATAAAAACGAAACACCTAACTATACTATTATTGGGCGTCCAAGAGATACTGTTGCCGAAGCCAGTGTTATTGCCTATAATAATAAGAAATGGAAATTGATTGAAGATTCTGCTGTTAATAGCATAGTTACGGCTAAAGCAAAATCTATAATAGTACCAAATGGTAAAATCGTCGATCAGATTAAGTATGCTGCTAAAGATAATGAAATTGGTGATTATGAAGTTGACCCTGCGCATACTATACAACTAGCAATTAGTACAATCGCTATGTATCCAGGTGATTATTGTTGTGGTACTCCTGCTGGTGAGGCATATAGTAGAATAGCCACATGGGGAGTCTTTCAAAATATTACAGATGATGCACAGGTAATTTATATCGTTACTCATTTTCCGTTAGGAGGTGATGGTGTTGGCGGTTATGATGAGTTATATGCCAAAAATATTTATAATACAATAATAAATCCTTTACGTGAAAAATATCCAACTGCTCCCGTTATATTTTCAGCTGATTATAATCATGGACATGCTAATAGTTTTGCAACACAAAATCAATCTACATTACCGTCATTCAAATCGGTAACTTTTGGTGAAGATGGTGTCGGCCCTGGCGGCGATGATATGCTAAAAATTAATTTTTTAGCTGCATACAACGGTACTATATTTAATATAAATACAAAAAACTCTCTTATGGTACCATCACCGGCAAATTTAGATAAAATTATGGCGCATCATACTGACGTTCCCGATGTTATGCTATCTACTGGATCAACACCTCCTCCACCAGCCACATGTGCCATGCCTACCGAAGCTGATGTAGTTTCAAAAAGCTATTCTCCTACACCAGGATTTGGTACTGTATATGCAGTATTAAATAGTAAAGCTCTGTCTGCTACAGGCATTGAAGTTTGGAATTGGAATCATAGCGGTGCAAGTCCAATTGCATCATCAGCAACTGATAATATAAATTTTAAAGATGTGATCACCAGTAAGCATCCAACTTATACCTATCAAATAAGAAATAAGTGTGGCAATAATTACTCTGACTTTTATCCACTAAACGTTAGTGGACAATAAACCAAATTAAAAGGACTTAATATATTAAAATATTGAGTCCCCATAAGATTTACCAAGAAAACTAAACTTTTTTACAGATGAAGTACCAAGATTATTGCATGATTTAGGAAGTAAAAATGTCTTGATGCTTAAAAACCATGGCAATATTTATGTTAGCCAATCCATGTAGAATTATCAGCTTTAAAAACTAGTCTACGTAGATTATATGGGTGAAACCAAGGTCAGAGAAGGGTTATTAATTAAATAAGTATTGGGCAATTATTTACTATAAATTCGACAGAAAGACAATTAATGGACATAAAACACAATATTAGACAATGGTTAAATGAAACTATAAATGTACCAATTAATCAAGCAAGTAATAAAGATATTTATTATGCTTTGCTACTTTATATTAAAAATATAACCAGGAACCGTACAACTTTAAATGCACAAAAGAAAGTATATTACATTTCCAGTGAGTTTTTAATTGGTAAGTTACTTGGCAATAACCT
>JAJFBO010000273.1 GCA_020697025.1 Burkholderiales bacterium | reverse complement strand
GCTTGGCAGTCATAACTGGATTATGGCTTATTCACATATTGCGCATGATTGTGTAGTAGGAGATAATACTATTTTTGCTAATAGTGTTGCTTTGGGCGGGCATGTAATAATTAAAGATTGGGTAATTTTAGGTGGGCATTCTGTAGTACACCAGTTTTGTGTGGTTGGTGAGCATGTAATGGTTGCTGGAACTACTGCTGTTGCTCAAGATGTTCCGCCATATATTATGGCTTCAGGTTATCGGGCTGAGCCAAAAGGAATTAATTCAGAGGGTTTAAAACGGCGTGGGTTTACTATGGCACAAATAGAAAATATTCGCCATGCTTACAAAATTCTATACCGTAATGGTTTATCTTATAACGAAGCCAGGTCATATATTAAAGAATTAGCTTATGAGCAGCCAGAGTTAAAATTATTTACCCATTTTTTTGATCAATCAACGCGTGGGATAATCCGGGGGTAAATGATAATAACGGATACGTTAAAAGTTGCGATTATCGCAGGGGAGCCTTCCGGCGATTTACTTGCTTCTGGCTTAATGGCAAACCTTATTAAAAATAGCAAAAAGCCGGTACAATTCTTTGGTATTGGTGGCGCTAAAATGGCCGAATATGGTCTTAAATCTGCCTGTGATATGAGTATTTTATCGGTTGGCGGATATGGTTTTGAAGTAATTAGATCCATACCCTATATACTTTATATACGGCAAAAAATCATAAAGCAAATAATTAAATTTAAGCCAGACGTATTTATTGGGGTAGATGCTCCAGACTTCAATTTTTATGTTGAAAAAAAGCTGCATCAGTCAGGAATTAAAACTGTTCATTATATTAGCCCCACTATTTGGGCCTGGCGCTATGAGCGTATTTATTCTATCAAAAAAACAACTGATTTAATGTTATGCATTTTCCCAATGGAAGAAGCTATTTATAAAAAAGAAAATATTAATGCCAGATTTGTTGGACATCAGCTTGCCAATAATACTCCATTAGATATTGATACATTAAAATATAAAGAGCAATTAGGTTTAAAAGGAATAATCTTTACTATTTTAGTAGGCAGCCGGAGGAGTGAAATAAAAAGTCTTGGTAAAATTTTTATAAAAACATGTAATATCATTCATCGGCAAGTGCCAAATGCCACTTTTTTATTTCCATTTGTTAATGATAGAACAAAAAATTTGTTTGTGCGTGAGCTATCGAATGAAGATATAAAATTTAAATATCAGGTATTGGTGGATCAAACATCACATGCAATTAGGGCTAGTGATATGGTTATGGCTAAAAGCGGTACAGTTACCCTGGAAGTTGCTTTATGTAAAAAACCATTAATTGTTAGCTATAAGGTATCAAAATTTACTGAATGGTTAGTTCGCAGAAAAATTAAAATTAAATATGCCAGTCAACCAAATATTTTATTAAATGAAGAAATTGCTCCAGAATTATTGCAGGATAAAGCTAATCCTGAAAATCTGGCTATTCATTTTATGGCATTATATAAAGATCTGGCAAGGCAGGCGCGGATGGCGGCTAAATTTAGGGCGCTTCATTTAGAGCTATCTAAACAAGATGATGCAACTGGCGCTTTAGCAGTCTTGGAGTTAATAAATAATGAAATCTGACTCTGGTACCCATGATTTATTTTCTGATATATTAAAAGATGATTCGTGTGAAATACTAACAAATATTCAGCATACCTGCGGGGTAGATGAGGCAGGACGTGGACCGCTGGCAGGCAGAGTTTATGCAGCTGCTGTAATATTAAATCCTGTTAAACCGATATTTGGTTTGGCTGATTCAAAAACATTAAGTCAGAATGTACGTGAAGAGATTTTTCTTGAAATTATTAATAAATCTATAGCTTATTGTATAGCTTACTCAGATGTAGAAGAAATTGAGCAGTTAAATATTTTACAAGCTACTTTTTTAGCTATGCAGCGTGCTGTCGAAGGGCTTGATACCAAGCCAGCACTCGTATTAATTGATGGTAATCACGTACCGCCAAAATTACAGATTAAAGCCAAAGCAATTATAAAAGGCGATACTAAAATAGCTGCAATTTCAGCAGCATCAATTTTGGCTAAAGTCGCCCGGGATAATAATATGCGTGAACTAGATATTAAATATCCAGAATATGGGTTTGCCAAGCATAAAGGTTATGGCACCAAAGAGCATTTAGCCGCAATATATAAATATGGGATATTACCCATACATCGTAAAACATTTGCCCCAATCAAAAATTATTAAATAAAATACTAGTTTAGGCTTGACTTCTTCCGGCGTTCCGTATACTTCGTGTACTGGATGGGGTGACTTTCATACTTGGCCTAGTTCGTCTTTTCCAGAAAATACACCGGAAGATTCTATTTATTTACCAGGACGAAGGCTTCTAACTGTTTTACCAGTTTGCCACATTTCACTCTCACGAATTGTGTTTAACTCTTCTTCCAGTTTTTCCAGTAGTAGAGCAATTGGCATACATCCAGTCCATACCATTTTCTGAAACCAGCTTAATCAATGACTCGGTCAGTTCTTCAACTGTTTCATTAAATGCTTCTGATGGGGAATGGCCATGTTTGCGTAATACATTATACTGGGCTTCCATTACACCAGCCAATGCTCCCATTAGTACACCACGCTCGCCGGTTAAATCTGAGTATACTTCTTTTTGGAAAGTAGTTTCAAATAAGTAGCCAGAACCAACACCAATACCTAAGGCAATTGCTTTATCGTGTGCATGACCGGTTGCGTCTTGAAAAATTGCATAAGAAGAATTCAAGCCCTTGCCTTCTAAAAATAAGCGGCGTAATGATGTGCCAGAACCTTTAGGCGCAACTAGAATAACATCTACATCAGCAGGTGGAATTATTCCGGTACGTTCTTTATAGGTAATACCAAATCCATGAGAGAAGTATAAAGCTTTACCTTTAGTTAAATATTTTTTAACGGTTGGCCACATTTCAATTTGCGCAGCATCACTTAATAAATACATAATAATTGTAGCTTTTTCTAATGCCATTTCTGGTTCAAATAAAGTTTCTCCT
>JAJFBO010000027.1 GCA_020697025.1 Burkholderiales bacterium | reverse complement strand
GTTCCAGGTGGCGTGGGTCCAATGACAATTGCCATGTTAATGCAAAACACACTCTATTGTTATAACCTAAATGCTGCGAATTTAGCTATTTAGAAAGAAAAAATGAATACAAAAAATATGCAGCTACATCATTGCATTTACTATAAAAATAAGAATGGTATGGGTGGTGTAGCTATTGATAAAGAAACTCAGGCAAGAATATCTATTAATGATGATGTAGAAAAATTTGCGCTGGATAAGGATGAGGTTACTGTTAGAATATCTTGCAATAAGGATGAGTTTTTGCAAGGTGAAATTATAAGCATTGAAAAACATAATACCACAAGTTTAGTTGGCTTTGTACAATCACATAAACCAAAACATATATTGCGTGTTAATAATCCTAAATTTGGTCATTATCTGGTAATTATAAATACACCCATTAAAAATATTATCCGTGATGAACTATTAAATACTGTTATTACAAGTTACCCAAGTGATGATAAGCCATTTTTCGAGGTTGAACTTACTAACACTATTAGTAAAAAGGATGAGGACCATGCTTTTATTGAAGAACTGATAAATGAAGCAGGTATACCGGTACACTTTACTAAAGCAGCTCTACAGCAAGCAGAAAAATTACCTGATCATGTATTACCATCAGAAATGAGCAAACATAAGGATTTACGCAAAATTCCTTTTGTTACAATTGATGGGGAAGATGCAAAAGATTTTGATGATGCAGTATATTGTGAAAACAAAGATGGAATTTTTCATTTATATGTTGCTATTGCTGACGTATCACATTATGTCACCCCTGACTCGGGGCTGGACCATGATGCATATTTGCGCGGAACTTCAGTATATTATCCCAAGCAGGTGATTCCGATGCTACCGGAAAACTTATCTAATGGCTTATGTTCGTTAAAACCAAATGTAGATAGGCTGACTGTATGTGCTCATATGGAAATTACACCAGATGGTGATATTATTCATTATAAAATATTTAATGCTGTAATCCATTCTCATGCAAGACTTACTTATAATCAGGTCCAGGAGTGGGTTAATGATTTAAGTACTACCCCTAATGATTTAATCAGTAATATTTCTAATTTATATCTGGTATATCAGGCATTACTATCTAGCCGTGATAAAAGGGGCGCCATTGATTTCGATACTGTTGAGGCAGTCTTTAATTTTGATTCTATTGGCAATATAGAAGATATTGTTCCTCGAACACGCCTTGAGGCCCATAAATTAATTGAAGAATGTATGTTAGCTGCTAATGTTACAGTTGCCGATTTTTTGGTTCGGCATAACCATCAAACTTTATTTCGTATTCATGAAAAACCAAGCCTTGAAAAATTTACCGCCCTTAAAGAACACTTAAACTCTTTAGCAATTAAATTTGATGTAAAATATGAACAACTAATACCCAGAGATTATACACACCTGCTTAAGCAAGTGCGTGATCATGTGGACTTCCAGGCAATACAAAATTCAGTACTACGTTCCATGCAGTTAGCTATATATTCACCCAATAATGTCGGTCACTTTGGTTTAAGTTATAAACAATATCTTCATTTTACGTCGCCAATTCGCCGTTATCCGGATTTATTAGTTCATCGCGCAATAAAAAGCGTAATTAATCGCTCTGAATATCATTATAACCAGCCACTCGTTGTAATGGGTGAGCATACCTCATTTACCGAGCGTAGAGCTGAAGAAAGTTCACGTAAGGTAGATACTTTTTATAAATGCCAATATGCTAAGAAACATATTGGCAATCAATATAATGGCATAGTTTCCAGCGTTGTAGAATTTGGTTTATTTATCTATATTCCTGAACTATTAATTGATGGGCTGATACACGTAGCTGATCTTGGAAATGACTATTTTGTGTTTAATAATAAGTCTTTAAGCTTAGTTGGAAAATCAAGTGGTCTGATCTATACCCCGGGGCAAAGTGTACAAGTTGAAATTGATGGCGTTAATATGGCAAAGTTATTTGTTAATCTTAAGATTGTGTTATAATAATCTCTCTTAAAATCCTGTGATAAGGAATGCTGTTGTATGGCAATTAAGACTACTCTTCCTTGCGGCACAATGAAGAGCAAAACTAGGACAGTTATTTGAATTATTATTTAGAAGATCGTAGAAATCATGTTTAATTTAATTGAAAAAAATCAGACTTTTGTTAAAGGCGTTATGATTGCCGTTGCTGCCACATTTGTACTATGGGGTATTGGTGGTTATTTGGGTATGGGTAGCGATGATGGTTATATTGCTAAAGTTGGCAGCAATAAAATTTATACCCGTGATATCGACAATGCCATAACGCAAAACCCGCAAAATACTGATAAGATGCAAGTATTATCCGGCTTGATTAACCGCCAATTATTATTAAATAATTTTGATAACTATCATATGGTTGCAAGTAAAGATCAATTACAGCAAAAAATCTCGGAGATTCCATTATTTTTGGATAATGGCAAATTTAGTCTGAAAAAATATCAAGATTTTTTAGCCCAGCGTTTAACTACTGCTGAACAGTTTCAAAATGAGATATCGCAACAAATTTTATTAGAACAAACCGTAAATTTCTTTAAATCTACAACAATTTCATCTGATACTTTTAACAAGCAATTTGTAAAATTACTTAGCCGGGCGCGAAATGTTTCCAGTTATATTATTGATCCGTCACAGTTCATTACCAAAGTAAGTGTAACTGATAAAGATATTAATGAGTATTACGGGCAGAACATTGCAAAATTTACTACGCCTGAACAAGCTAAGGTACAATATCTAAAACTCTCAGCTGATGCAGTAGCAAAAAATATAAAAGTTAGTGATGCAGAAATTAGTAAGTATACTGCAGACCACCAGGGTGCCTCTACTCAAATAGATGTTTCACATATTTTACTAACAGTGCCGGCAAACGCCAGTCCTGCTACAAAATCCCAGATTATGACTAAAGCACAAAATATATTAGACCAGGTAAATGCTAATCCGGCTGCATTTGCCGAATTAGCAAAAAAATACTCACAAGATCCAGTTTCAGCAAAAAATGGTGGTGATCTTGGGTATTTTAGTAAAGGCGTAATGGCTAAAGCTTTTGAAGATGCAGCTTTTAAAATGAAACCAGGCCAGATCAGCCAGATCGTCGAGACTCAGTTTGGTTATCATATATTAAAACTTAATAATATTAAAAACGTTGATAATGCTACATTAAGGGCAACTGCTATTGCAGCGATACAAAAACAGCAAAGCGCTAAAGCTTTACAAAAGCAGTTAGAACAGTTAAACGACATAACATATAGCCAGCCTGGTAGCCTTGAACCGGCAGCAAAAAAGCTTGGTCTAAATCTACTAAACAGCGATTGGATTAAAAAAGGAACACTTAATGGTGAATTTGCTAATCCAAAAATTCAGCAGGCAATTTTTACTAAAGATGTTATTACTAATCACAATAATAGTGAAGAGGTATAATTAGGTGAGAATGGTTATGCTGTATATAGAATTAGCCAATATCAGGCAAGCGTGGTCCAACCCCTGGCGCAGGTAAAAGACCAAATAATCAACCAAATAAAGCAACAACAGGCATCTAAACTTGCTTATCAGGAAGGTCAGGCAAAAATAGCCCAGTTACAAAGTGGAAAATTACAATTAGACTTTGGTAAAGCTGTGGATGTTACACTACTTGGTCAAAGCAAGGATATAAGCCCGCAGACAGTCAAACAGATTTTTAGCGTTTCACTACAAAAAATGCCTGCTTATACAGGAGGTATCAATGATAAAGGTGCTTTTGTTATATATAAAATTAATGGGGAAAATATTGATCCGAAATTAAGTGCACAAAATCTGTCCCTTATGGATCAATTTAACCAAAATAATTCTATGCTTGATATAGGAGCATATATAGCTTATTTACGTACCAAGTACCCAGTCAGCTATAAATTAGATCGCCTGAGTCAAGCTGGGCAACAGCAGCAGCCGCAATGATAAATGATCTTGTATGTAACCGCTTGTTAAACACCAATGATTTGAGTGATAGTTTTTTTCGTATGCAATCACAAAAACTTCTAAATCGTGGTGTTGATTTTTGTGATTTTTATCTCCAATACTCATCTGATGAATCTTATTCATTAGATGAAGGAATTATCAAATCTGGCAGCTTTGCCATTAACCAGGGAATAGGCATCAGGGCTATTTGCCACGACAAAACATTTTTGAGTTATTCTAATGATTTAAATGCAAAAACTATAACTAACCTCGTGGATAATTTATTTACCCGGCCATCATCGAAACAACTTGCAGCTATTAACAATAGTGATACTTTATCTAATCATGATTTATATACTATTAATAATCCAATTTTGGCAACAACCAATACTGATAAAGTAAGAATATTGAAATTTATAGATAGTTATGCCAGAAAACTTGATTATGTGACTAATGTACTTGCTAATTTATCTCTTGAATATGATGAGATTTATATAGCCAGACATGATGAGCGCTATCACACTGATATCCGTCCGTTAGTGCATTTAAGTATAACGCTTATTATACAGAATAATGGTAAAATAGAAAAAGCCAGCAGCGGCCTTGGCGGCAGATATTTATTGGAAAATTATACCCATGAGATCCTTGAAGAACATATCCAAAGAGCCTATAACCAGGCATTATTAAAGAGTGATGCCATTCATGCACCAAGTGGAGAATTACCTGTTGTTTTGGGCAATGGCTGGGCAGGTATAATCTTACATGAAGCCGTTGGCCATGGTTTAGAGGGAGATTTTAACCGTAAGGGCAGTTCGGCCTTTAGTAATAAAATTGGTACCCAGGTAGCTAATAAAAATGTAACTGTAATTGATGAAGGCTGCATAAAGAACCGTCGTGGCTCATTAAATATGGATGATGAAGGAAATCCAACCAGAAAGAATGTATTGATTGAAAATGGCATTTTAAAATCATATATGTTTGATGAGTTAAATGCCAGATTAATGGGCTTAGCATCAACTGGTAACGGACGGCGCGAATCTTTTGCCTGTAGTCCTATGCCACGCATGACTAATACTTATATGCAAGGAGGCGATTTTACTCATGAGGAAATTATTGCTTCTGTCAAATACGGTATTTATGCTGAGACATTTGAAGGCGGTCAGGTAGATATTACTTCAGGTCAGTTCGTATTTAATGCTAATACTGCCTGGGTCATTAAAGATGGAAAGTTAGCTTATCCGGTAAAAGGGTGCGCCTTAGTAGGCAGCGGCCCTGAATGCCTTAAGCATGTGTCAATGGTTGGTAATAATTTGGAACTTGATAGCGGTATTGGAGTATGTGGCAAGAATGGCCAGTCAGTGCCAGTTGGCGTAGGCCAGCCATCTATGCGTATTGATAAAGGTCTTACTATTGGTGGAACAGCACTTTAAATTTAAGACAAACATATCTTTTTCGCTGTATATAATATAATATGACAGAGGGATAAAATGATAACTTTTAAACAGTTTATAATATCTTGCATAATTTTTAGCGTTACAGGATGTGCGCTTTGGCAGCAACAATCACATACTCCATCAACTTTTGATAGTTCACTAGACAGTCAGCGCTCACTTAATATTGTACTACATTCTGTATCAGATGCATTAAATAGCAAACTATTATCTCAAGGCATAGACAAACAGAACCATTATGTAGCAGTATATGCTCTTACTTTACAAAATAAGCCAACGGCAGTCTCAATATTTAGTACACCAAGTAATAATACATACTTTACCCAGGCACTTAAATCTTCAGATATAGCAAAAACTATATTTTCTAATACAAATGGCGTAACACATAGTGATACTACCATCGTTCGGGTTTCATATAATGAAATCCGCAATCAGGCAGCGCGAGATTATCTTACTTCAGTAGGTTTTAATGATACAAATTACTTTTTGCAACGTACAACCCGTTTTTATAAAAATGAGGAGACTCTAAAATTAATTGATTATACCCTTCCTGATCAAAAAACTAATCGTTTCATTCAGTAAATTATTTTAAAGTCCAGCCTAATCTATCCTGGGCTAATATTTCATCAGTATGCTGATTAAGTATTTTCATATCCTGCGCTACGATAATAACAAAAGCTATAGCGTCGGTTAGAGCCAATGCCCCGTTTGATTGTATATGCCCATCAGGTACTAACTGATTTACTTCATACACGCTGTCCCATTTAGCTAATTGCTGCTTTAAATTATACAAGGCATTACCACCAAAATTATATAAACTGAGAATTCTTGATTGCATATTATCTTTAATAGTTTCTGGTTGAATATTAAATTGATACTCTAATAATAAATCAATTTGCGAAGTCCTTCCACTTAGCTTCGCAATCGTATTGGTCATACCACTGGTTCCAGCTATTCTTGGGTTAATTTCAATAAGTTTTAGCTCTCCTCTGGGAGTTAAAAATATTTCAGTATGGGCAAACCCATTATATAACTGGGCTGTATCTAGAATTTGAAAAATATAATCAGAAATTTTCTGGATAAGATTACTATTTTGAACAACCTCGGAAGAACGAAACACAGGCTTTGATTTAAAATACTCTTTACTATATTGTTGAATTGAGGATATATAATGTTTACCACCTCGAGAAAATGTATCCACAGTTATTTCGGTACCTTCAATAAACTCAGATATCAGGAATTTATCCCTAGTTTCTTCAGTTTCACACATATTATTAAACGTTAAACGATCCGTATAAAAATATTTTTCAAGGTCTGAAGGATTATTAATCTTGCTTGCTCCAGTTGAGCCATTTGCAGCTAAAGGTTTAACAAAGCAGGGATAAGCAAGGCCTAATTTCGCTAAATCCGGCAATTGATCATTACAGTTATATAAAAATTGACGTATATGAGAAAAATTATTTTTGGCTAATGCCTTATGTATTTCGTCTTTACTCGAACGAAGCATGGCTGTATCTGGATTATTCGCATATTTCGGTGTATAATACTTAGCCAGTATATCTGCAGTTTTCACACTTCCTTCAAAGCCATTTAATACAAAACTAAACGTTTTACCATTTAACTGTTTTATTATATCTTCTATGTCTGTTGACAAACAAAATACCTGCTCATCAAATAAATTAATATCCGGTTTCAAAAAGTCACTTAGTAAAGATATATCTTTTGTATATAATGCTGTAGTTTTTATTGCATATTTTCTTAGCTCATTTGATAAATATCTAGCAGATGCAAATGGATTAACTAATAAGATGTGGTAAAAATTATTCAAGGCGCTGCTTCCTTTTAAATATATCATGGGGGTTTAAAACTGTTAATATTAATTTTGAAATTATTAAGGTCAGGGTTATAAGCAAACAAATAACAAAGTTAGTCCAATTTAATTTCCAGATACTCACTGTATATATAATGAACGTTATAACCGGCGTCATAGCTAACATAAATGAAAGATTATTTGTCTTCATTCTTATAATTGCCTGTTGTAAAAAAAACACTGGAATAATTAATGTTAAAAATGACATTAATAGTAAAACAGAAAACATATTCCAGGTAAATGAAATAGGAATATGCAGAATAAATATGTAACAGCCCAAAACAATAATTAGCGGCCAAAAACGTAAAGCAAGTATTTGAGATGAAGAAAAACTGTTTAGCCTACTATACTTTTCTGAAAATACAGCATAATAATAGCTAGTTATCCCAGCACTAGTTCCTAGTATTAGTCCAATATCAATATCTTTAGTATGATGGATTGCATAATTATAGCGTAACAATAGCATGCATGAAATTAAGAGTATTATACTTATCCACTCAATGTAAAAATGTATTTTGCTTTTTTTAGGTTTAAATACTAATCCGCATATAGCCATAACTATAAATGTTGCACTTAAATAAATAAATGGATCAGATTTATGTGGAGCAAATATTGAACATAGCCAATTTAGACCTACCATAGATGAAAGCATCAAAAAAATACGTTTATTGCGTAAAAAGTTGGTATATATTGATTTTAAGTTTTTATAATTTATTAAATTGAACCAAATTGTAGCAATTATAGACATAAAAAAAAGCGAAATAATTGGATTAACAAAATTACCTAATTTGTCTATAAAAGTAAATGAAACTGCAGTAAATACTATATATAATATAATGTTTAAGTATGAAGAAAGTATATAAGTTTCCTTTTAATTATTGCATTTATTTTTTTATATTATACACTACTACCCGTATAATACGCAATTAAATTAATACTAAATTTGCAGAATGCTACGCATTTAACGTATAATCTCTAAAAAAAGTAATTAATGCATCTGATAGTTAGTATCATTTGCTTTTATCTACAGTTATAAGTAGCTAACTCAATAGGTAGTTTAATGAGAAAATTTTTATTATTAAGTATATGTATATTATTTAACGCTAACAGTGATGAACTGGCAATAATGCCACAACTAATTAAGCGTATAAATGCAAAACCTATAAAATGTACAGTCAATGTTGCCTGTCATTCGCCCTTATTATCCAGCTTTTATAAAAGCCGAAAGTATGTTCCGGCATGGGTAAAAGATGGCGAATTAACTTCTTCTGGCATTTCTTTAATCAAATTAATTCAAAATGCATATATGGATGGGCTAGATCCCGGCAACTATCACATAAACGAAATTAATACAATGGCAGCCAAGTTAGATCAGAGCAATCCTGACTTGGCAGTTAATCTTGAATTAACATTAAGCGATGGACTATTTTTATATTTAAATAATTTGGTTTACGGCTTGCAAAGTGCCAAACAGTTGTATTTACCTTCACTCATTGCTAAAAGTGTTAATTTACAGGAAGTTGCAGATAAGATTGCAAAAGATGATAATGATGTGAATGATGTGAATGAGGTTTTAAATAATGTTATGCCAAAATTTCATGGTTATACTAAACTACGTGAAAAATTGGCAGATTATTACGCTATTGCAAAAGAAGGCGGCTGGAAGCCTATACCTTATGGAGAACCTCTAAAAAAAGGGTCAAAAGGGAACAGGGTTTTATTATTGCAAGAACGCTTGCAAATGAGCGGTGAGTTAGCTGATATAGATAACAAAAATGAATTTGATAATGAATTAAAAAAAG
>JAJFBO010000272.1 GCA_020697025.1 Burkholderiales bacterium | reverse complement strand
CAAGAATGATTTTTGCTTTATCACGGGCAAAATTATTGCCTGGCTTTTTAAGCACCTTAGATAAAAAATATTTAACCCCCCGGTATGCAATATTACTTAATTTCTTTTTAGGTAGTGCATTTTTGTTTATGTTTAAAGGCTGGACGCAATTAGTAGCAATAATATCTGTATTGCATATTTTTTCTTATCTGTCCATGCCAGTGGTAGTTGTAGCATTTCGCCGCCAAAATTCTGGCAGTTTAGACAAATTAGATAATTTCCGGTTACCATTTGCTTCATTTTTTGCAATAAGTGTGGTATTTATTCTAGCTTTATTATTATTTTTTGCTGCATGGCCGACTGTTGCTTACATGAATTGTTTAGTTCTCCCCGGGCTTGGATTTTTCTTTTATTATGAATATAAGAATTTTGGTACCAAAGAAATGTGGTACCTGGTTAAGCGCGGTTCATGGCTGCTTTATTTTATGGGTGGAATAAGTTTAATTTGTTATTTAGGCAATAATCCCGGGCATAATTTAATTAATTTACTACCTAGCGTTATTTTAGTTGCTTTGCTTTCGATTAGCAGTTTTTTCTACGGAGTATTATTCTCAGTAAAGAAAACTACTTAACAATATTTGCCACCATAATATGAATAATATAATTACCAACTACTATAAGCTTAAAGAGCAAATAGAAGCTATTTGTAAACAAAACATGGTATCTTATCTAGTTGAAGTAATTGCGGTAAGTAAAACATTTCCTGATAGTGAAATTCGCAAGCTGCACACTCATACCAATCAAAAAGCATTTGGTGAAAATTATGTACGGGAATTGCAGCAAAAATCATGCGCTTTAACAAGTTGCTTGTTACAATGGCATTTTATTGGAAATATTCAAAGCAATAAGATCAAATATATTGCAAATAACGCTTCCTGGGTGCATAGTCTAAATTGTGCAAAACATGCACTGCTTTTGAATAAAAAAAGAAATGTAGCAACTAAATTAAATATATTAATTGAAATAAACATTAGTCATGAACCAGGCAAACATGGTTTAACCAACTTTAACGAAATTATAGAGTTAGCAGGTATTGTTAATACCCAGGAAAATTTAGTTCTTCGTGGTTTAATGGGAATTTCTGGAGTAAATGCCGATAATAATACCAAAAATCAACAATTTAGTGAACTAAGACAGCTTTTTAACCAACTAAAAGCTACTTCCGGTTATGAGAACATTGATACTTTATCTATGGGCATGTCAGATGATTATGAGCTGGCAATAAAAAATGGGGCTACCATGATTAGAATTGGCAGCCTGATTTTTGGTGAGCGTAAATAACTATGCCCTGTTAATTTCGACCAAATGATCCTGTTCCGGTTGCGCATTGGTAGCCTACTATACAACAAATGCTAGCAACTACTGCATACATACTATAGTAATAAGACTTCTCCAAACAAGATGGATTAAGTAGTTCATTTCTAGCTTCAGCTTCCTGAATTAATTGAGGGTTGGTATAAAATTGATAAAGATTAGTAAAATTATTATTTATTGTTCTATTGGGTAATGGGTTCGCTGCAAGTGTATTTAATATTCTTTCTGCAGGTCCTGGTGCTCTATCCATATTATAATCTGTTATAGAACAAGAATTTTCAAGTGTAAAAAAACGTTGATTAATATCTGCTGTGTCTCTTGGATCAAAGAATGCAAAACTCCATGCCGTCATTAAATTATCTTCATTTGCACTTTGGGGTAGTCTGCGATTTATTACATTATAACCCACAAAGGCATAATTCCCATCAATTAAATTTCCATTTATCTGTTCTAACCTGCCATTTATTCCAGGGGCATGAAGAGGAGCGGTATCTGGACGAATATAACTATTTAGTGTTGCTGCTTTTAAATTTGTATACACATTTCCTGCATTAGTATGATAAATTACCAGGCTGCACATTAACACGTCACGTGAAGGATTAAGGGGATTAGGGTAGCATTCATTTTTTTTATCAAATGCAACCTTCGCAATTGCCCGGGGTAATGGAATAGAGCACTCAAAACGTTTGCCTGCCCAAGCTTTACTAATATATAACAATGCTACAAAAAGCATACTAAATAGGTATAATTTTTTCATTTTATTCTCTTTAATAAATTTATTAAGAATATAATTATACTGTAAAACCAATTTAGTCCAAGTAATTATTATAAATAAAAAGTTTATTAAGTATATTATTTGAAAAAACAATTATAAAAAAATATTAATAAAGTATTAAGGTAAATATTATAGAAATATGCCTTACTTTTAATAATGAACCATAATACTAACTATTTGAAGTTAATTTTGAAATCATCTCTATCGGGTGTAAAATAGTTTTGCCTGCTTGTTTATGAATTTGACAGCGACAAGAAAACCCTGTTGCCAGTATCTGTGAACTATTATCATTTACAGGCTTTTGCCAATGCATTGCAAAAAGATTTTTTGAATTTTCTATGTGCTCTGCCTGATAGCCATACGCTCCTGCCATACCACAACAACCGATATTTTGCACATCAAGCTCCATATTTAGCCAATTAAATATTTTTTGCCATAATAGAGCTTCTCCAGGTAAAACAGCCTGTTCACTGCAATGTGGTAATAATTTATATTTTTGCCGGGTTAAAACC
>JAJFBO010000271.1 GCA_020697025.1 Burkholderiales bacterium | reverse complement strand
ATTAATAAATATTTGTGAGAAGATAATTCCTTTTCCACCTGGGTACTTTTATGATGGCGATAAATTTGTTGCTTATCTTAAGCTGTATGAAATACCAGGGGGTAAGCATAAACATATGCCGCATATTCTGGATAACATTCGTAATTTAATGATTAAAGCCGTGGTAAAACGTTTAGATGCTGATGTGCCAATTGGGTTTTTATTAAGCGGCGGTTTAGACTCAAGTCTTGTGTGTGCAATAGCTGCCAAACATACAGATCAACGATTAGAAACTTTTGCAATAGGGCTTGACCATAATCCTATTGATTTAAAATATGCTAAGCAAATGGCAGATTTTTTAGGTTCTCGTCACCATGAAATAATATTTAATCGTGAAGATGTATATAAAACAGTAAAAGATATTGTCTGGATAACTGAAACCTGGGATATTACAACAATCAGAGCTAGTTTACCGATGTATTTGTTATGTAAATATGTACGTAAAAATTCTAATATACGGGTACTGTTAAGTGGTGAAATCAGTGACGAGTTATTTGGCTATAAGTATACTGATTTTGCTCCTGATGCTAGAGAATTCCAGAAAGAGTCGCAAAAGCGCATTAAAGAATTATATATGTATGATGTACTGCGTGCTGATCGTTGTATAGCTTCAAATAGTCTTGAAGCACGTGTACCATTTTCTGATACGGCTTTTATTGAATATGTGATGAATATTGATCCCGAATTAAAATTGAATAAGTATAGTATGGGGAAATACTTACTACGTAAAGCCTTTGAAGGTTATGCTTATCTACCCGATGAGATTTTATGGCGGGAGAAGGCTGCATTTTCTGATGCAGTAGGGCACGGGATGGTTGATTACCTTCAAGAAATTGCAGAAGCTAAATATACTGATGACGATTTTAATCAAAAAATAAAAGCATATCCACAAAATACACCGCCTTCAAAAGAGGCACTTATGTACCGGGAGATGTTTAATGAAATGTTTCCCGGACAAGAACATGTTTTAAGTGCATATTGGCTGCCAAATCAAACCTGGCCAAATTGTAATTTAACTGATCCAAGTGCCAGGCATCTTCCCAATTACGGCGGTAGCGGCCAATAAATCTTTTCATTAATGTTATTCCCGTTTGAACGGGAGTTCATTCTTTATTTCGCTATTGCCTGATTAAATTCTTTGAGTACAATTAGTGCCATATAAGGCAGGGAAATCGGATGGTCAACATCAAAATTGGGCAAATAGCTAACCATATCTGCCTTGATCAGACTATTATCCATTTCAATTTTTTTAAGATTAGTTGACTTGTTTTCAAGCATGCCCCGATATGCATATTCTGTATTATAAGGGCTAACTACAGAATCTTTCTTTAAGTAAACTAATATTGTTGGAAAATCAGAGTGCCAGTAATAAATATCTGCATGTTTAAATGTCTTTATAAACTTTTTATTATTCATAATCTGCGGGTTAACTAGCGGTTTTATATTATTGGTTTGATTAGTAAATATATTCCAATCAAAATATTTATAACTTGCTGCATTGATGATTTTAAATAAAATTTTCATATCGTCTTTTTGGTTAAATAGTTCTGCCAGATTAATATTTTTATTATCATAATTACAATTTTTTTGATCTTGCCAAGTGCACTTCATGTTAAAGAAGTCAGGGGCAAATACTTTATTGTAATTACTATTTTCATCATAAAAGGCAAATCCAACCAGGGCAAAGGCCAGCAATCCTGGTTTGAGTTTTCCAGCAATTAATGAGCTATATGCAAGATAAGTATTTTTACTGAATATACTTACATTATCAGATAAATAGTTATACACTACATTAGATATATTATAAGCTCCAGATATTGGTGCAACTAAAGTAAATTTAAAATTAGTTTTGTTTGTTTGTCGTTTAAACCTGGGCTGCTCTTGGTATAATCTGGAAAACCATAATGCATAACTTGCACCTTCAGAAAATCCAGTAACTAATAATGGTAGCTTGTAAGTTAAGCCTGCCTTGCTTAAAAACTGGTGTGTTGCTACTAGGATAGATAACCCGTCATTGGCATTGACTAATGGATATAAGATAAATGGATGCGGTACCTGAGCGTCAATTCCTTGTCCTATATAATCCGGAGCTACTACTATATAACCATTAGTTGCGAATATGGAAGCAATTACATTGTTATCCGGACTATTACCTGGAATATCAAATGAAGGTACGCTGGTTTTTGAGAAAAATGTTTTATGAAAATATAAAATTACACCTTTTATATTTTTCATTGGCATAACAGGCATAAATATGGCACCCGACACTGTGCGTAACTCATGGTTTTGTCCAGTTGTTATATAACTTATGCGGTAGAGCTTAATGCTTTGTACGCTAAATTTGTTATGGCTGATTGGTTTTTGACCAAGATCAAATCCGCCGAAAAGTGATGAATTTTTAATATTGTCGATATTATCTTTGCAATTTTTAATTCCAGCGCAAAACGTTTTATAATATTTTTGCTCCATTGATTCAACATTAAATGTATAAACCAGGCTTTCACTAAGTAAATTTCCATTTTTGCTATTTAAAAAATCAAATATATAGGTATTTGTAAGTGGTAAATATTGTGGTTGTTTCATGGAACAAGATGTAAGAAACATAGATAATA
>JAJFBO010000270.1 GCA_020697025.1 Burkholderiales bacterium | reverse complement strand
GCAAATAAGCCAAATAGCTTAGCCCAGGAGCCAGACCCGGAACTAAATATACCGGAAGCAGAAAAAAGCAGTCATCCTGCATTATCATCCGGTAAGCAAAATAATGAAAGCATTAATGCCACTCCAAATATTGTTGGCTATAAAGTGCGCTTTAATGACAAGACAAATCCAAATACTAAAATAAAGCTAATGACTGATGGTATTTTATTGCAGGAAATTGGCCAGGATAAATTCTTGCGTAAATATTCAGCTTTAATTATAGATGAAGCCCATGAAAGAAGCCTGAATATTGATTTTATTTTAGGATATTTAAAAACAATTATCAGTAGACGGCCAGATTTAAAAGTTATTATTACTTCAGCTACTATAGATAACCAAAAGCTCTCTAAATATTTTAATAATGCACCAGTAATTGATGTTGAAGGTAAAACTTATCCGGTAGATATTATTTATCAGCCACAAGAGGACAATAATCTTAATAATGCAATATACCAGGCGATAGAGTCCTGTTTGGCAGTGGAGTCGGGAAATATACTGGTATTTTTGCCAGGTGAACGTGAAATAAAAGATTGTCTGACTTATTTGCGCAAAACTACTCTTCGCCGTTACGAATTACTGCCATTATTTTCACGGCAAAATGAAGCCGAACAGAATTTGGTATTTAATGAAAATAATAAATTAAAAATAATTATTACCACTAATGTGGCAGAAACCTCCCTGACTATTCCAGGAATTAGGTTTGTCATTGATAGCGGAATTGCCAGGATTAAACGCTATAATGTGCGTAACCGGATAGAGCAGCTACTAATTGAGCCAATTGCCAAATCAAGCAGCAAACAGCGAGCTGGAAGGGCAGGGCGAACTAGCCATGGAATGTGTATACGCTTATTTAGTGAGGACGATTTTAAATTACGCCCGGAGTTTAATGATCCCGAAATTATTCGCAGCAACCTGGCAAATGTAATATTACGTCTTATTGGATTAAGGTTGGGTAATCCATTAGATTTTCCTTTTCTGGACATGCCGGTATCCCAGGCTTATAGTGACGGATTTAGAACTTTATTTCAGTTACAGGCTATAAATGAAAATAATAAAATAACTTCAACTGGTGAACTATTAGTAAAAATACCACTTGATGCTAATCTGTCCCGTATTTTAGTTGCTGCTGGAGGGGCGTGTAATTGTTTAGCTGATGCGTTGATTATTGTATCTTTTTTGGCTATTATTGATCCACGGGAGACGCCGATGGAAGTTCAACAATTAGCGCGTGAAAAGCACCAAATATGGGCTGATAAGAAATCAGACTTTGTGACGATTTTAAATCTATGGCATTGGTATAGCCTGGAACTGGAACATAAAAAATCTAATAAAAAGCTACAAGAAAAGTGTTACGGTCAATTTCTATCTTTCTTACGCATGCGCGAGTGGCATGAATTACATTCGCAGTTAAAAGAAATTATGCATAATTTAGGTTTTAAAGATAAAAATTCAAACCCTGAGCCTAAAGTTCCAAATTATTTAAATATTGAGCTTGGTACGGATAATTATCAGCGCTTGCATCAGGCTTTACTTTGTGGATTATTAAATAATATTGGCTATAAAGATCTGGTTGAAGATTTTTATATTGGTACCAATAACAAAAAGTTTATTTTACATCCAGCCTCCCAGATAGATAAAAGCAAATGGATTGTATCTGCAATGCTTAACCAGACCAACCGTCTTTATGCCAGGACTAATGCTTATATAGAATCAATTTGGCTCATACCTCTTACTACCCATTTAGCCAGATATACTTTTTCAAATGAGGCATGGGATAAGAAACGTGGAGAAGTAGTAGCTACCGAGCATATATTATTTCAGGGTTTGGAAATAGGCCGAAAGAAAGTAGGATTTTCCAGACATAATATTGCTTTAGCCCGGGAAATATTTATAAAACAGGGTATTATACCTAATGAATTAGGGCGAAATTATAAATTTATACAGCACAATAATGAGGTAATTAATAGCCTGGAAGAATTAGAAGATAAATTACGTTTATCTTTTATAATTATGGAAGATGAGTTATTTGAATTTTATACCCAGATTTTACCAATGGATATTGTCGATATCCGTACTTTTGATATTTGGTGTAATGAAAATGAAAAACTGTTATATCTTAATAAAGATGAGCTGGTTAAAAAACTAATTAGTGATAATAGCCAAATGCAGCTTTATCCAGACTATTTATTGGTATCTGGTGAACGAATTAAACTTAGTTATATATTTAATCCAGATAGCGCTATAGATGGTGTAACGGCAAGTATATTTTTAACTAAATTAAACCTGATGAATGAAGATACTTTTACCTGGTTAGTGCCTGGCTTAATTAGGGATAAAATTAATTTTATATTAAAAGCATTACCCAAGTCGGTTAGGGTAAGGCTCAAACCTTTAAATGAATTTATTACCAGGTTTTTAGAAAAAGTCACTCAGGAAGACAATTTTACCCTAATATTGGTTAATTATCTAAAATCCATGTATAAAATAGAACTTAAAATCTCTGAAATAAATAGTATTATTTTACCTGCCCATTTACGTTTTCATTTTCGGATATTAGATAAAAACAAAGTTATTGCCAGTAGTGATAATTTATCTGAAATAAAATGCCAGTTA
>JAJFBO010000269.1 GCA_020697025.1 Burkholderiales bacterium | reverse complement strand
GTATTTGGCTGCATCCTGATAAAATGGCAAAATTGGGTATTTCATTACTTCAGGTGCAAAATGCGATTAAAGAACAAAATATTCAGGTAGCGGCAGGGCAAACTGCAGCGCCCCCAACCGATGGGACAAGACTGATGGCTGTAAATATAATTGGTCAAAGTTACTATTCGGATCCGGGCCAGTTCGAAAATATTGTTGTGAACACCCAAGGTACGCAGTATATACGGATAAAAGATATTGCCAGGGTCGAATTAGGTGCATTTAGTTATGATACAATCAATAAGCTAAATAAAACAGCAACTATAGGATTACAAATATTTTTGGATCCTGGTGCCAATCAGCTTGCTGTACATAGTTTGATTGTGGAAACTATGAATAAATTAGCAAAACAGTTTCCTAATGGTATGAGTTACCAAATATCATTTGATAATACAAAGTTTATTAATAAAGCCCTAAAAAATGTAATTGCTACCTTAAGAGATGCTTGTATACTTGTAATTTTAGTAGTTTTTCTTTTTTTGCAAAAAGGTAGGGCTACCTTAATTCCAGTATTAACTATCCCGGTTGCTATAATTGGTACTTTTGCCGGAATGTATGTAACTGGATTTAGTATAAATAACCTAACTTTATTTGGGCTGATTTTATCAATTGGTATTGTTGTTGATGATTCGATAGTGGTAATTGAAAATGTAGAACGGATTATGCATGAAGAAGGGCTAAATTCTAAAGAAGCATCAATAAAGACTATGCAAGAAGTTGCTGGTGCTTTAATTGCAATTGTTCTGGTATTATGTTGTGCATTTATTCCCTCAGCTTTTTTAGGCGGGCTTACCGGTATACTTTATAGGCAGTTTGCTATTACTATATCTATTTCAGTAGTTATTTCAGGAATTGTTGCCCTAACTCTAACTCCGGCATTATGTGCAATTTTTCTAAAAGGTTATTCTGGTAAAGAAACAAAGAGAAAAAATAAATTTTTTGTCTGGTTTAATAATTCGTTTGAATGGATAACCAACTGGTACATTTCCATGGTGAAATTTTTACTTGAATATCGCCAAACTTTTATGTTAATCTTTGGTTTGATATTAATTATTACCGGAATTATATATTATATATTGCCGGTAGGATTTATCCCTAATGAAGACAAAGGATTTTTTAATACACAGGTGAAGTTGCCTAATAATTCGACATTAAGCCAGACTGAAAAGGTAGTGGATAATTACGTCACATATTTACTTAAAAACAAAAATGTGGAAAATACTATCAGCATGATTGGTATTGACCAGTTGCATGCTGGATCAGTTAAAACTAATGTAGCAACAGTTACTACTAATTTAATTGATTGGGATAAACGTAATACCGAAGTTACCCACTTAATTAATGAAGCAAACAAATATGGTTTATCTCGTAAAGATGCAAGTTATATAGCCTATAATCAACCAGCTATTGATGGCTTAAGTAATACTAATGGCGTTGAAGTTTATATTCAAGATCGAATTAGCGGTGATTATTATGCAATGGATAAGTATGCCAGACAAATTACGGAAATTCTAAATAAAGATCCGTATATTGATAGCAGTTATTATACATTTAATCCAAATAATCAGGCAGCCAGTATTCTGGTAGATATTGAAAAAGCCAAATTTTATGGAGTTAATGTTCAGGACGTATATAATGTGCTTGCAGCAAATTACGGGCCAAACCTGGTAAATTATTTTTATCGGATGGGTAATTTATTCTGGGTCACAATACAAGGTGATGCCAGGTACCGTCAAACCCAGTTCCAGTTAGATAACCTGTTTGTGTTGAATAACCAGGAGTCAATGGTGCCGATTAATTCGTTAGTACAAACTACGATGACCACATCACCAGATGTAATTGAGCGGTTTAATGATTTTTTAGCGGCTAAAATTGTAGTTAACCCTAAATCCGGATACACAATTCAGGATACTATGAAATTAATTAAAGATGCATTGGCAAAAGTACTACCTAATGATTATGGATATAGCTGGTATGGCGTTAGCTATCAGCAAGATAAGAGTGATACCACTTCAACTTTGGCTTTTGCTTTTGGGGTGATTATGATATTTTTAGTTCTAGCTGGCCAATTTGAAATGTGGCGGTTACCTATAGTAGTAGTTATGGGAATTCCATTTGCATTATTTGGTGCTGGAATAATTTTATTTGCCCGTGGGCTTACAAATGACTTGTATTTTCAAATTAGTTTAATAACACTACTTGGTTTATCAGCAAAAAACTCCATATTAATAACAGAGTTTGCAATTGATCATTGGCGATCTGGGATGTCTGCGGTTGATTCAATTATTCTGGCTTCACGCCAGAGGTTTCGACCCATAATCATGACTTCACTGGCATTTATCTTGGGCGCATTACCATTGGCTGTAGCAAGTGGGGCAAATTCGCATGCCGAACATTCGGTTGGAACTGGAATTATTGGTGGAATGCTTGGTTCAACTTTAATATCTATTTTATTTGTGCCGCTATTTTTTGTAGTTATAATGGGCAAGAAAAAACATAATCAAGAGGAATATTAAATTAATATTAATGTGGCAATTCGATGGTTATTAAGAGTGTAAATTTAAATTAATATTAGTACAGGAAGATAAATATGCAAATTAAAACAATAAGTAAATAT
>JAJFBO010000268.1 GCA_020697025.1 Burkholderiales bacterium | reverse complement strand
AAATTACATGTAGATGAATTTTTTTATGGTCTGACTGTACGCGGCTGTTATCCCTTTCGGGTTACTCGCGCCGCAGATATTTTTCTACAGGCTAATCCAATAAATATACGCTTTGAACTTACAAAAGAACTACACAATCGTAAGTATGCAAGGTGCTCAAGGCTTGAACTTGATATTAGTGGCGGTATTCCAAATGACAAACTAACTCAAATCTTATTGCAACAATTTAATTTAATTAGTACAGATTTGTATTTGGCAAATGGCCCGGTAAACTTATCCCGGCTTTTAGATTTAGTACATATGGTAGATCGGCCGCATCTTAAATATCCGCCATTTAAACCTGGAATGCCTGTCCAATTGGTTAATGAGCCAGATATATTTAAGGCTATGGACAAAAGTGATATATTAATTCATACACCATATCAGAGTTTTGATCCAGTTATCCTGCTTACCCAGCGTGCTGCAATGGATCCAGATGTTTTAGCTATTAAAATGACAGTATACCGAACTGGGGTAGATTCTGAACTGGCCCAAAACCTGATTAAAGCTGCTAAGGCTGGCAAACAAGTTGTTGCGTCAGTAGAGCTTTTTGCCAGATTTGATGAAGAAGCTAATGTTGGAATTGCTAATGCACTAGAAGATGCTGGGGCTCATGTTGTATACGGTGTAATGGGTTATAAAGTTCATGCTAAAATGCTGTTAATTGTTAGAAAACATGGCAATGATTTACGTCAGTACGTACATCTTGGGACAGGAAATTATCACCAAACTACTGCCAAAGCATATTCCGATTTTGGAATATTAAGCACCAGGCCTGAACTAACTCAGGATATAGATAAAAGCCCTTATTATAGCTAAAATGAACTCTTTGCTTGAACCTAAAGTAATCCGTGCCTTATACCGGGCTTCTGGCGCTGGAGTCAAAATCCGCCTTATTATCCGTGGTGCATGTGCTTTAAGACCAAAGATGCCAGGTATATCAGATAATATAGAGGTTCGTTCTGTTGTTGGGCGTTTTCTTGAACACCATCGCATATTTTATTTTTTTAGTAATGGTAATGAAAACACCTATATTTCATCTGCCGACTGGATGAAGCGCAACTTTTTTAACCGCGTTGAAACCTGTACTCCGATTTTAGATAAAAAAATTAAAAAACGGATTATCTACGAAGGCTTGACTTTATATTGGCGGGATAATGTCCAATCCTGGATTATGCAGCCAGATGGAACTTATAAACGTAGAAATGGACGTGGGCAAAAAATTTCGGCCCAACTTAAATTAATGGAAAAACTAGGAACTATCGGATGAATACTATGTACAAGAACTTTTTATTTTTAATTATATTATTTTTATTTCTATCTGGTTGCGGTTTTCACTTACGGGGAATGCCAGGCGCTGATTATAAACTCCCTTTTAAGACAATATATATTGATTGTGGTAATGTGGTAATTTGCCCAAATTTAAAAAATGTAATTAATACACAGATGCTTTCAACCATCGTAAATAATCCAGAAAGTGCCCAGGCAACTGTAAAACTAATTAAAGAAGATACTAGCCGTGATGTACAAGGCTTTACTAGTATCGGACGCGCATCTGCGTATATACTTACTTATAGGGTAACTGCACAGATAATCCAAAAACATGTTCCAATAGGTAATGATATCGTTGTATCTTCTCAGTCAGTTATGCAATATAATGACAGTATAATTTTAGCCAGTAATCAAAATGAAATAAGCTTTTGGGATCAACTACATGAATCAGTTACAAACCAATTGATAAAGCGTATAATTTTCTTTAAAACCTCAGATGCTAAATAATAATTTAAATAAAATTTTAAGCTTTGGGCCAGGCATGGGCAATTTATTTTTTATCCATGTAAGTGCTGATGATTATCCTCTTGCTGATTTTGTCCTGGAACAATTTAAAACAAAACTGAATAATCATTATAACCAATATTTTACAGCAGACCGATTTTTTAATTTTTCGGTAGTAGAAGATATTATTAATGATAGTTCTTTACTTGACCAGCCAAATTATATACAGGTTAATTTTAAAACAAAACCTAATGCAGAGCAGCAAAAGCAGTTAATTAATCTGCAAAGCAGGCTTAATGGACAAAATTTTTTAATAATTATATGTGACAAATTAAATAAAACTGATCAAAATTCTCCTTGGTTCAGGGAATTTGCAAGACAGGCAGTTATTACTGGAGTTAATACTTCGGATGCAGAATTTTTAATCTCGCATCTGTTTAGTAGCCATAAGCTTACTATAACCCATCTGGCACTGCAAAATCTTATTAATCAGAATCAGGGAAACTTATCCCAATTATTTAACGAAGCAAATAAACTAGTGCTGGCGGTGCCCAAAGGGCATCTGATAGATGTTAATGAAATCAAAAATTTTACAACAGATAATGCACAATACAATATATATCAACTATCGGGTAAATACCTGGCGGGAGATTTAGCCAAAAGTATTAAAATTTTGGATAATTTGTATCAGGAGCCAGGAGATGCTATTCTTATTATGTGGGTACTGCAAGAAGATGTAAAACGGCTTTTAAAAATTAAAAGTAAAATGAAAACTGTTCCTAATATACACCATATTATTAGGGAAATGCGTTTGTGGGGTGAAAGTGTTAACCAACTTCCATTAGCTGAAAAGCGATTAAGTTATAGCAGCCTGATTGAAATATATGATGATTTAGCTAACCTGGATATGGCAATTAAAGGGGTGCTGGATATAAACGTCAAGCTTTTACTCATTAAAATAATAAGCCGTTTGTGCATTGTAAAACCTAATTAACCTAAATTAGTTTGTCTATATTTAATTGATATAAAAGTAACTTAGCAGATAAATTGAACCAGTGACTAAAATTAGTTTTTTATTCATATTTCTGGCTATTTTTAAGGCTTCATCAGGTATAGCTATGGCTTTAATATTTTTGAAGTATCTATGTGCAATTTGTGTTAATTCGTCAATTGGCAGACAACGTGAATTGTTAACTATAGCAGTACAAATAATATTACTGGCAATGGTAGATAATTCTTTTAACATATTTGTAATATCTTTATCAGCTAAAATAGAAGTAATAATCACTACCTCATCAGGATCAAATCTTTTTTCTAAAGTATCTATCAGAGTCTTTATACCAGCTAAATTGTGGCTTGTATCCAAGATTAATAATGGGTTATGCTCTTTTACCTCTAGCCGCCCTGGATTATGAGTATTGCCAGCTGCATAGATGATACTTTGCACTGGTATTTTTAGATAGTTTAGTGTGTGATAAGCAATAAGAAAATTATATGCCTGAAATTTACCAAATAAATTTAGTGTATAAATTTCTTTATCTTTAGTGTTGGGGTTATTAATCTCTACAATCGTATGAAATTTATCGTAGTCTAAATGGACAGTAAAATTATAGTAGTCTAAAATATTAATATAGTTTTGTGTTTTATTTTCTACGGCATCGATAAGTTCTGGCATATTATCTGC
>JAJFBO010000267.1 GCA_020697025.1 Burkholderiales bacterium | reverse complement strand
CGATATTGTAGAAAAAGAAATGTATTCGTTTACCGATAGTTTAAATGGAGATAATTTATCACTCAGGCCTGAGGGAACTGCGGGAACAATTCGTGCAGTTATAGAACATAATTTACTTTATAACGCTACACAAAAAATATGGTACACCGGGCAAATGTTTCGCCATGAACGGCCCCAGAGGGGGCGTTATCGTCAATTTCATCAATTAGGCGTTGAAGCCTTGGGTTTTGCCAGCTCAGACATAGATGCGGAAATTATACTAATGCAACAGGATTTATGGCAAAGATTAGGTATCGCTGATTTGGAATTACAAATAAATTGTTTAGGCAATTTAGATGAGCGCGCCAGACATAAAGAAGCACTGATTGCATATTTTGAAGCACATAAAGATTTACTCGATTTAGATGCCAGCAAACGACTTTATTCCAATCCGTTACGTATTTTGGATACGAAAAATCCGGCATTACAGGAAGTGGTAAATTCGGCTCCAAAATTAATCGGATATTTAGGTGAGGAGTCACTGCATCATCATGCTAGCTGGAAGAGCCAATTAGATAAGTTAAATATTAAATACATTGAAAATCATCGTTTAGTGCGAGGCTTGGACTACTATAATTTATCTGTTTTTGAATGGGTAAGCAAAGACCTTGGCGCACAAGCGACTCTATGTGCAGGTGGACGATATGATCCACTCATTAATCAAATAGGTGGCGGTGATAATTACGCAATTGGGTTTGCGATTGGATTAGAGCGATTATTATTGGTTTTAGAGTCTTTAAATAAATTGCCAAATAATTCAAAATTCGATATTTTTATTGCAAATATGGGTGCGGGTGCTGCTACTTATTCATTTGAAATTGCCAAAGTATTGCGTGAGCATGGTTATAGCGTAGTACAAAATTTTGGTACTAATAGTTTAAAGTCTCAATTTAAAAAGGCTGATAATCTAAAAGTCAGGCTTACTCTGGTAATTGGTGAAAACGAAATTAACAATCAGCAAGTTGTGGTAAAATCTATGGCTGATGGTAAACAACAAAGTATATCTCGTAATGAATTAATTAATTATTGTTTGGCAGTATAGCTTCTGGTTAAATTTTATCAATAGAAAGAATATATAAATGGCACATTTTGATTTACATGAACAAGAGCAGCTAACCCGACTTAAATACTTTTGGCGCGATTGGGGCAAATATATAATTGCTGTTTTAGTTATAGCCGTAATGGCTTATGTAGCTGAAGTTATATGGGAGTCTTATACAACCTCAAGAGCAGCTAAGGCCGCAATAGTATTTAACTCCTTAAATACCACTAAGGACGCAGCTACTGTATATAAACTAGCAGATAGTTTAAAAAATAAATATCCAGGTACAGAATACACGCCGATGGGGCTAATAGTTGCAGCCAAATTAGCAAATGATAATAAGGACAAGGTTAAAGCTGGTGCTTATCTTAAATGGGTAATAAAAAATAGTAAAGATAAAGGTCTGGCAGCATTTGCCATGCTGCGTCTGGCCAATATTTATATTGATGAGCAAAAATTTGATTTAGCTCTTAGTACATTGATGCAAAAACATGAGGCAAGTTTTGATGTTCTCTTTTATGAGAGGCGCGGTGATTTATATGTGGCGCGCAATGATTTAACCAAAGCACGCGATGCTTATAAAGAAGCACTGGAAAAAGCAGGTCAGGATCAAAATACAGCAAATGGTATACAGATGAAGTTGGATGTAATAGGTGGCTAAACGCTATTTACAGGGTTTGGCTAATTGCCTTATTCCCTTGTTGTTAATTTCTTGTGCAACTCCAGGTCCTAATCCAATACCTGTGCCTGCTATACCTAATCCGGAAAAATTATCTATTGTCTGGAGTGATAGTGATTTATCAAGCTCTCCTGCATATCAATTTGTACCGGTAATTGGTGATAATGCTATTTTTACAGCGGATAAAAATGGTAATATTTTCAAAATTGACCGAACTGACGGGACTATAATAAATCATTTTAAACTAAAGCGTCCATTATCCAGCGGGACTGCGGTATCTTCAGATTCGATTTTTGTAACTGGAAAATCTGGTTATTTATATTCGGTTAATAAAGCAACAGGCAAGATCAACTGGCGTGCCAAATTGCCTACTATATCGGTTGAAGCACCGCAGGTAAGCGGGCATATTTTATTAGTTAAGACCAATGATGCAGCAATGCTTGCCTATGATACAGATAGTGGAAATTTATTATGGGTTTATCAAAAGCCTACCCCAAATTTAACACTTAGGGCTAATAATACTTTTGCAGTTGTTGATAAAGAAGTAGCCGCAGTAGGCGAGCCAGGGGGCAGATTGGTTTTACTAAATATTACCAATGGTAATCCAATTTGGGAGACTTATATCGCCATATCTGAAGGCGCAACAGATTTAGACAAGCTAATTGATGTTGCAATGAGGCCGGTATTATATGAAAAAACTATTTGCGTAGCTACTTTTAACGGTAAATTATCTTGCTTGGATGCAATTTCAAGCAATATGATATGGAGTAAAAAATTTAGTACTAATCTAGGGGTATTAATTGATACACAAAACGTATATGCAGTTGATACGACAGGTGTTATCTATGCTTTTGATAAATTAACCGGCGCTAGTATCTGGAAAAATGATGCTTTACGTTACCACACTTTGAGCCAGCCA
>JAJFBO010000266.1 GCA_020697025.1 Burkholderiales bacterium | reverse complement strand
CTTCAAAGATGCTTGAGCCGTGTACTGGGAAACTTGTACGCACGGTTCTTAGGAGAGTAACAGGCAGTGATGCCTGTTACTTATCCGACTCAGGGCCTAATTGGCAATGAATAATTTGATAACCATGCCCTAAAAGTTTGCATACTAGCTATTAACGTTTTTTGTTAATAAATAAAAACATTAGTCATAATTAATGGCATGTAGGGGTAGCAATCTAGCCCCCTACATGTAAAATTGTTCTAAAATTTATCTAGTTTTATTCTAGATAAATTTTATTGCTCTGATTTTTGCTATAGTCAAAAATAATTTTGCAACCCTTTAATGGGGTAAAAAATTGAGCTTTTGTGAACCCCCTAATATAGTTCACAACCAATAATGTTAATGGCCTATAAAGATTAAGGTTTTTGTTAACTAGAGGCTGGAGCTATATATTTCAAAGTCATAGGGTCACACCAATTTGTCGGTCTTCCGATTAATATATACCTAAGCCCATCGTCATCTCCTTTAATATAAACATGAGTAATACCACGCAGGTCACTATCTTGGATATTACATTCACCTATTGCCCTGTACTTCTTACCTTTATACTCTAGATTAAAAGTCCAATAATTATGACTACTTATAAAATATGGCCCTAAGCCTATACCCTTGGAGTAGTCAATTGGAGTAATTTGCTTATTTTTTAATGTTATATTATTCCAGCTAGCATATAGCTGAGTTGCACCGCCGCTTGCTGATGAGGTATCAAACGATCCTGTAACTGTATCAGGAGCATCGTTTTCTACTGTCCATCCAAAATCATTCGTTGCCTTACGTAAATAATGGAACGTATTAATAGCAGGCCCCATATTCACAAATTGAGTTGTACAATTTGCTGACTTAGGCATGATAATATTTAAATCTTTAAGTACATTCGTTGGATCAAAAGGTGTATCTGAGATCTGAGCGACAACTTGCAAACCTGGGCCAATATCCCAAGGCTGGACTAAACATGAATGTTGTTCATTCGGATCATTTAATACATATCTTTCACCATTAAATATAAGATCCGCTATCCAATTATTTTTAAACCCAACACTAGTCATAGGTCCAAGCCCTATATTTTTAGAAGAATCTAAAGGGGTAGCTTGTCCACTTGCTAATAATAAATTATTCCAAGTAGCATATAGATTACCGTAATTTGCATCAACATAAAATGATCCTTTAATTGGATTTTGTGCAAAATTTATAATACGCCAGCTGAAATCACGTTCGGCTCCCCGTGGATAAAAAAAATAACCTATATCAGAATCCTGGTTTGTAAAGTAATGACTTTGTACATTATTACTATCTGAAAGAGATTCTACTCCATAACTCGTGGAAAAATAACAAATAGCTGCTAATAAAGTTATAAGTTTCTTTTTTTTCACTATACTTTTTCTTTCTATCAAAAACGTTAATTAAAAGTTTCTAATAATTAAATTCACAAGATATGTACATAAAATAGTGAAACCATTTATTTTTCTAATGAACTTAATTATTATAGAAATTATACCATATTACATATAAAATTTACTTTCCAAATTTGGGTTTTTCCCTCCCATTGACAAGTAAGTTGCGACAATTTTTTATAAGCTCTAGTTAAATATTTGTTTACAACTTCATTTGGGGTTAAAAATCCAAGAGATTTTCTTGGTCCATCATTAAGCAGTTTTTGCACATGCCCGATTTGTTTTTCGCTAACATTCGCAAAATCAGTTTTCTTGGGAAAGAATATTCTAATTAAGCCATTTGTATGTTCATTTAGACCTCTATTGCAAGAGCGATAAGGTCTGTTTTTTATATATTTAATTGCTCTATATATTGTAGACCTATGTTTCCCTAGTAATTCCGAAAGTTCCTTTACTGTTAAACGCTTTAATAAAAGTGATGTATTTGTAAATTTATTCACCTGATTATGCCAGATAGTGCATAATTCGCTGTAGGTTAGATGTTTATACATATTCAGTTCCTCAATTCTAATTTGGTTATTAAAATTGTAAACTGAAACATCTAACCTTTTCTATTTATTTTTTGTCGCACCTTATTTTACAACTTGCGTTGTGCATTTAGTTTCTTTGCCATCTTCGAGTCCTCCTTATGGCTATATTTTATACTAAATTACACAAAATTCATGACACTCGCATAAATAACCGCACCTCGATTTTAATTTTTTATTCAGATTGACCGAGTTTTGGGTAATCTTTTTGTTCCTTTTCTTTTTGTTCTTTCTCTTTCTGCATTTGGACTTTCCTTATCATTTCTGCCTTCCTTAAATTTGCAAGTTCATGATTATTAAGTTCATTCCAAAAATCATTTATAGCAGATATTCCTATAGTATCACCTATATCCCTGTCAGTACGGCCCGACTTAACTTGGGAACGCCAGGTATAACAGATGGAACCTGTAAGTAAACTACCACCATTATATGTGCTACTTATTAACCCATAATGTGGCTTGGTGGATTTAAATGATTCAAGATTTTTTATCTTATCAGGAAATGATAATTTTTGTAGCTCTTCTACTTCTTCTTCGGATAATGTGTAGGGTTTAAAAATAAATTTTACATTTATAAGACTTATACCAAAGGTTATTCCTTTTCCTGTAATGCTAAATTCTGAAAAAACTTCAGGGGCTCTTGTCTTTTTAATCTGTCCATCGCCA
>JAJFBO010000265.1 GCA_020697025.1 Burkholderiales bacterium | reverse complement strand
GCAGCAATAATACTTAATGAATTTAAGGTAGGTAAATGCTTCTTTGTCATTAACCTGTAAAATGGCTGGTAGGCAAATCCCATAGTAGAGGCTAAACCATAAAGCGTTTGTCCGTTTTGATCCATATAAACTTGAAGTTTATTAATTACATTATCTAATACTGTAACTTCCTGATTTAATAAATCTTTACTTGTTCCCATGTAAACCCCACATTAAAAATATACTTAATTCTGCCCTAAAATTTGAATACTATCTTTTATAGTCAATTAACAGCCAACTTTTTAAGTCAGTGACTAAGTATCATACATATAAAGCATAACTTTATCATAATAACTATAACCAAGTAGAGGTAAAAAATAAGACGAACTTTATAACTGCCTGTAAATTAGTTATCCGGAAGAAAAGGAATTAACCTTAATACATTTGCTTTTTCAATTAACTGGCTTATATTAAAAACATCGAACTTAATATATAGTTGTTTGTCAATAATCGACTGTATCGTAGAAGCAGCTACACTTTTGCCATCAAGAACTGCAAAAATTGAAGCAATCTCTTTCGGAGATTTATTTAGTGCAAGATAATACAAGATTTCACACTCTCTTTTAGAAATAATTATATTATGTTCAATATTATTTGTATCAATTTTAACACCCAGCCTGCTATTTAAAATATTGATTTTATAAGATTGGATTACCTGCTGAATTTCATCAAGACATTTTTTAAAATATTCATGGGCCTTTATTGTAGATTGCTGTGCCAGATTTTGGTTCTTAAGTATTTCGGAATCCTTTTCAGAGGTAATATCCGTCCCAATAACTAAAACTCCAATTATCTTGCCTTTATTATTTAATAACGGACTTTTTTCTGTTTTGACAACTATGCTCATCGCTTCTTTTTTGTCTTTAATAACAAGCTTATACTCAGAAACAAGTGTTTTTTTGGTTTTTATTACCTGCTGGTCATCAGCAATGAATTTTTCAGCTTCGTTTATGCCCCAAAAAAAATCATGATCCGTCTTACCTACAATCTCAGCAGGAGTTGATAATCCAGCTAAAGCCGCACAATTTTGATTACATCCAAGATAAACTGAATTTAAATCTTTCCAATATATATATCCGGGAGATATCTTTAATATTAACTCAAGATCAATATCTGCACTCATCATATTTCATCTGCTTTCAAACATACTTAATTTAATTTGCGCTAATAATTAATACGCATATTATAGCATTGGAAATGCTATAATATCCATATTTTAACTTTTACACTTCTAGCAGTTGGCCACATTAACGGCTAACCCGCCAAGCGATGTCTCTTTATACTGCATTTGCATATCCCGCCCGGTTTGCATCATGGTTTTTATCACATTATCCAAACTAACTCTGCCAGGTTCAGGCTCAAGTAAAACTAACTTTGCAATATCTATCGCTCTACTTGCAGCAACTCCATTACGTTCGATACATGGAATTTGCACTAATCCGCCAATAGGATCACAAGTCATGCCCAAGCTATGTTCCATAGCTATTTCTGCAGCCTTCTCAACCTGGCTTACTGTACCGCCCAGAACTGCTGTTAAAGCTCCTGCAGCCATAGAACATGCAACACCTATTTCTCCCTGACAGCCAACTTCTGCAGCAGAAATCGATGCCCCAAACTTATACAATAAGCCTATAGCGCCTGCTGTCAGAATAAAATTAACCATTTTGTCATCAGTTACATCTTCACAAAAATTTCGATAATACTCCAATACTCCGGGAATTGTACCAGCTGCACCATTTGTCGGTGCTGTAACTATTCTGCTAAATGCGGCATTTTCCTCATTTACACCAATAGCATATGCCATTGCAGCAAGCCGCTGTAAGCCAGAGTCATTTTGTAAATTTGAATCTTTTATCTTTTTATATAATCCGGGAGCACGGCGTCTGACATTCAGGCCTCCTGGTAAAAAGCCTTCAATACTGGTACCTCTTACTACTGATTCATGCATCACATTAACAATATCCATAGCAGCGCTATATATATCTTTTTCGGGTTGTAATGCCTGATGATTCTTAAGTGCTAACTTAGCAATTGTCAAATCATGCATTGAACATAACGCCATGAGTTCATCACCAGTTTTAAATGGATAAGGCGCTAATTGACTTTCATCAATAATTTCGGTAGCTTTAATTTGTTCTTCATCTAAAACAAATCCGCCGCCAACTGAAAAGTATTTCCGACTCATTAGTTCCAAAGCACCCAAGCCATAAGCAATAAACTTAAGCCCATTAGCATGTTCTGGTAAAAATTCTTTTTTGTGTAAGAGAATATCTTTTGCATAGTCAAGTGGAATTGGATATTTACCGTTTAAATTGATTATACCTGCAGATTTAATTTCTTCCACTAAAGTTATAAATTTATCAGGATCTACAGTTTTTGGATCTTTTCCACATAAACCGTTTAATACTGCCAGGACTGTTCCGTGTCCTTCCCCGGTGAGCGCTAAAGAGCCAAACAAATTTACTTCTATCTTATGTACCTGATCAAGCAGCTTATTATCTTCAAGCCGATTAATAAATAATAACGCTGCTTTCATTGGCCCAATAGTATGTGAACTTGAAGGGCCAATCCCAATACTAAACATGTCTAGTGCATTTAACATATAAACTTTCCGTAACTTTTTATGTTCATTAAATATAATTTGCC
>JAJFBO010000026.1 GCA_020697025.1 Burkholderiales bacterium | reverse complement strand
CGTATTTAGGTGAAATATTGTTAAATGGGAGTTTGGATCCATGGATTGAACACCAGGAGTTAGTGCACAGTGTACTAGATTTATGCACGGGTAATGGATCACTTGCAATCATTGCTGCGGATTATTTTACTGATGCACAGGTTGTTGCCAGTGATATTAGTCCTGGTGCACTTGAAGTAGCCAGAAAAAATGTAGAAAAGTATGCCTTACAAGATAAGATTACCATACTCCAGTCCAATTTATTTGCTAAGCTTAAAAAAAGAAAATTTGATTTAATTTTAACTAATCCTCCCTACGTAGATAAAGCCAGAATGGATATGCTACCTGAAGAGTACCACCATGAACCAAGCCTTGCTCTATCTGGAGGAGATAATGGTTTAACTTTAGTTGATGATATTTTGAAAAATTCCGCTAATCATTTAACGGAATTTGGAATCTTGCTTCTTGAGATGGGCGATAATAAACTGGAACTTGAAGAGCGTTATCCAGGTCTAGGTTTTTCCTGGCTAGATACCCAAAATAAAGAGGGATTTGTATTTGTATTAAGCGCCAAGGCTTTGAAAGAGTATTTTGGATAAAAAGCATAATTTGGCTATTATACTCTTTAGACCAGAAATACCTCCGAATACAGGTAATATTATTAGGCTATGTGCTAATACCGGAGCCCAGTTGCATCTGGTTAAACCATTAGGGTTTCCATTGCAGGATAATAAGTTAAAGAGAGCTGGACTGGATTATCATGAATATGCTAATGTAGTGGTACATGAAGATTGGTTTTATTGCCAGCAACACTTTAGTGGACGAAGAATTCTGGCAATTGAAACTTGTGGCAATAAATATTATCATAATATGGAATATAAATTTGATGATGTCTTGTTGTTTGGCTCTGAAACCAAAGGTTTGCCACAATATGTAATAGATGAAATTGGCTTAGAAAATACATTAAGGTTGCCCATGCTAGCTGGGCAAAGAAGTTTGAATCTTTCTAATAGCGTAGGTATAGTTACCTATCACGCTTGGAATAAATTAGGTTTTATTGGAGGTTTGTGATGAAACGAAAGTTATCGCAATTAATTATGGCACTTATAGCCAGTATGTCAATCAATATGGCAAATGCTGCAACTCATAAAATACATAAAAAGTCATATCAAAAAAATTCTCATCAGAAAAAGTCTTCTCAAAAAAGTTCTGGACAGTCTCATCAGAAAAAAATTCATCAAAAAAACTCCCAGCAATCACACCACAAGAAAGCTCATAAACATGGGGAACTCGCAGGAAAAAATTTTATGCATGGAACCGCCAGTTTCTATGGTGAAAATGATGGATTTGCCGGCCGAAAAATGGCTGACGGTAATCTTTTAAACCCAAATGATGCACATTTTGCTGCCCATCCAACTCTACCATTAGGTACAAAACTTATGGTAACTAATTTATCTAATAATCGAACTATTTACGTTGAGGTTACGGATAGAATGCCTAAAAAAGGGCGTGTTATAGATTTAACTTTTGCAGCTGCCAAATATTTAGGCATGCATAACAAAGGACTAGCCAAAGTCGAGTTAGTTAGAATTAGCGAAGATGAATTTGCACGCAAAAAACGTTATCTTGAAGTGGATAACGATGATAGTGGCGCGCAGGGCTAAAAAATTTTACCTTATCCATGTATAATTAATCTCTTCTAAATGAAAAAGCTGCGTTACGACACAGCCTTAAATGAGCTTTACTCTCAACATTCAGCCATAGAGTATGCTGATTTGATATATAAATATCCTATATTAAATATTATGCTGGTTTAGTTATAATTTATAGCAGTATATTTATGCTTTATATTAAAGAATAGTTAAGATTGCGGTCAGAGTTTTTAGGATATTTAATTTTATTATTCATGATAACATAATTGATTTAGAGGTATTTATATGCAGCATTTCAATACAGATGATAAAGTTAAATGGAATAGTATTCATGGGACTGTTACCGGAAAAATAGTAAAAGAAATCACAAAGCCTACACAGGTAAAAGGATTCACTACAAAACCTGGTACAGAAAAGGAATATTTAGTAAAAAGTGAAGCAGGAAATGAAGCTATTCATAAAGCTTCAGCTTTAACTTTAGTATAAATTATGGTCCAGCTAATATCACACGCAACAAAAACATTGCATATCCGCCCCAATGGAAGATCAGCTGATTATATAACGCCTAATTTTATTTATGGGTGTGCCGGCGGTTGTAGAAATACCTACTGCTATGTAATGCGCAATAATTATAAAACAATTTACATAAATGAAAATATTGATGAAATAATTAAAACTATTGAAATTCATCTAAGCACTTTATCAGATAAAATTCCAAATCAAACTGATGATAAATACTGGACCTACGATATTGGCTGCTCTACTGATGTAAGCTTGCATTGGAAACATACAAATTGGATAAAAGTTTTTGATTTTTTTAAATCTCACCCAAGAGCTAAAGCAACATTTGCTACTAAATATGTTAATAATAAAATGTTAGAATTTAATCCCGATAATAAAATAAGACTTAGATTTAGTTTAATGCCGCAATCCATTAGTGAAATTTTAGAGCCTAAAACCAGCTCAATACAGGATAGAATAGAGGCAATAAATACATTTATTAATGCAGGATATGAAGTACACCTTAATTTCTCACCCATAGTTGCTTATCCAAAGTGGCTGGAAGATTATGCAGTATTATTTAAAGAATTAAATAATAATATTGATAATAAATATAAGCCTCTGATCAAAGCTGAATGTATCTTTTTAACGCATAATACCGCACAGCATGAAAGAAATATTTTAAATGGATATACAAATAGTGAAAATCTAATCTGGAAACCTGAAGTTCAGGAAGATAAAGTTAGCGAGTATGGTGGCAAGGCCTTAAGATACAAAGGATATATTAAAAAAGATTTTATTCGCAGATGGTTAGCCCTACACCAAAGCATATTGCCCTGGAATAATATAAGATACATATTTTAGGGTATGATTAACTCCATAAATTATACATTAAAAAAAATTCCAACTATTTATTCTAACAAGATTAAGATATCATAATTTTAAGATAGGCAGAAGTTACTAAATAACCCCACCCAATTATAAAAATATCAGCCAGTTACTATCAATTCACGAATAAGCGAATGTATCAGGTTTACATCTACTAAATAAATCGACTTTGAATTGGCCAAGAATGTCATATATTAAATCGGAGATATTTATTTATGATTGAAGTTTTACATCACTTTATAGGCAACAAATAAAATAATAATAATTTAATGTTGTAACGTTTATCATATTTAATGTATAATTGCTTCGCCGTATATTCTTTTACTTATTTTGGTATTTAAAAGCTTTGTTTTTAAAACAGGTTTTTAATATCACAAATATAGTTTAATTAGATATAATGCAAAGCTAGTTAAATAAGTATTAAACTTATTTGTTATTAATTTATTATTAAGGGGATCTATATGAAATTTGTAATAGTATTATTTGTTATTTTATCCGCTGTAGGTGCGATTAACTGGGGTTTAGTTGGCGGATTTAACTTTAATCTGGTAGAAGCTATATTTGGCCAAACGTCAATAACTAAAATAGTATATATTTTAGTTGGCTTATCTGGCGTTGGATTATTAGCTTCAATTAAAGTAATTTTAGATGGTATCTCAAGAAATAGAATTTAATTTATTAAATTTATAAAGAAGTAAGAGTCAAGTTATATCACAAATCCTGTTTATCGGGCATTTGTGGCTATACCTCTTACTTTTTTTATATAAATTTAGGTTAAAATGGAATAGACAAAATGCAAATAGCCACCTGGAATGTTAATTCATTAAAAGTGCGCCTCCCCCAAGTATTAGACTGGTTGCAATCTAGTAACTGTGATACCCTCACCTTACAGGAACTAAAGCTGGATAATCCTTTTTTTCCGATTGAGGCATTTAAAGAAATTGGTTATAACTGCGCTTTTAATGGACAAAAAACTTACAATGGAGTGGCAATTATATCCAGACATACTATTGAAGATATTGTATATGATATCCCAAACTATCCCGATATACAAAAGCGGGTAATTAGTGCAACAGTTGGTGGTGTAAGATTAATTTGTGTTTATGTAGTAAATGGTGAATCTATAGATAGTGAAAAATATAAGTATAAACTACTTTGGCTGGAGCATTTACATAACTATATAAAAGCTAATCTTCTGGCATATAATAAACTTGCTATACTAGGCGATTTCAATATAGCCCCACAGGATATCGATGTATACGACCCGGAAGCCTGGCAGGGAAAAGTTTTATGTTCTATTCCAGAACGGGAAAAGTGGAAAAAGCTTCTCGAATTGGGGCTACATGATAGTTTTCGGATATTTAACCAGGAAGATAAGCATTATACCTGGTGGGATTATCGCAATTTTGCCTTTAGACGAAAACTAGGTCTACGAATTGACCATATTTTAATTAGCGATGGATTAAAAAAAGAAACTTTTAGTTGTACTATCGATGTTAATCCACGTAAAAATGAGCGTCCATCCGACCATACTCCTGTGATATTACATACCAAATAGAGTACCAAATATAGGTAATGTAAACAAATACTTGGGTCTGATTCTAATAAACCACATAATTGCATTTGATAATATTCATGTTATAATGCGCACTTGAATTAATGTTAAAAATTCTGTTGAATAAGATTTGTACATTAAAGTTAAATAAATATCACTTAATTAGGTCATTTTTATATATCTTTATCTTACACAGAAATGTCTTTTTAGCTTATATGCATGATGTCAACAAGTATAGTAATACAATTTTTATGAAGTTATATTTATACTTAGTCAACATTAAACTCCAGCATAACAAGCTTAATTCATCAGTTTTTAAATCATTTAATTAATTTTTATCAAGATCACTCTTTTATCAGGTTAAATTTATTTAACTTAAGAAAAAGCAGTTAATTATAAAAGTATATTAACAATAGAATTAACATAACTATTATATTGAAGAGCATAGTCTTTTTTTGTGAAATACTGGTTATTCCATACTTAACAAAAAAATATTAAAAATTATTCTTTTCTAAACATAATCTATTTTTATTAACTGCTGTTTATAAAGTTAAACTTTTATAAGAGTGAAAAATTATATTTTTACCCAAAGGTTATTTATGAAACAATCTAAAATAGTAGTTTACACTTTTCTTACTTTATGCGCTGTTATGTTAAATGGCTGCGTTGGAGATGGCAGTAATAGCTCCAATCTACAATCAAACTCTGTAAATAACAGAACTAATCCGATAAATAATTTTACAAACGACTCTATACCGACTTCAGTTGGCTTGGCCTCATCTGCAACACCGTGTACTAACCATTCTTGTACTCAATACTGGAGTCTGGATACAGCTCCACAAAATATTATTAACCTAAGAGGGCAGCACTATCAGGCCACCTGTAACCAAAGTGCCACAATTGCACCGGATTCAAGCGGTAAAAAAGTAATAACCTTAACTGATTATGGTAACAAAAATACGTGTTATGTGATAATATCTGGGGTATTTAGTAAGTTTGACCCAAGAGTAGTTAAGCAAACCCATATTTATCTGGAAGCTGATATATTATTACCAAAGCCAAATATGAATCCAAACGGAATATGGCCGGCGTTTTGGACAGATATTGACTCAAACTGGCCGCACGGGGGTGAAATCGATATTGCCGAAGGAAATGTAAATTCTAAATTTACACGCTTAGAAACCTGGACAAATTTACATGGTAGCGGTGGTGCAAACCAAGGTCCGTCGCAACAATATAATTTTTCTGGACTAACAGATTTTGACAATTGGCATACCTATGGTTTAGAAGTTCTAATAAACTCGGATACAATGCATATTGAAATCAGGACATATCTTGACGGTAATCAGATGACTTCATTTAATAATGACAATGCCTCTGGCGAAGATATACAAGATTATATAGATATTATAAATGGTTTTTATACCCATAATATCGTATTTGATACAGATGACAATCATGTAGCTGGGGCTTATACGATGAATGTTAAAAATTTAAACGCATATATAGTAAATTAATAAATGAATAAACCAACTTACAGCCAGCAACCAAAAGCCTTGTGGTTTTTAATTGTCACTTATATAAGTATAATTTTGCTGGCTAATTGGTTTGATATCCGGTTAATTAGAATATTTGGTCTGGAAACTGATGCCGGGACTTTAATTTTTCCGCTAACGTTTTTATGTTCTGATTTAATCACAGAAGTTTATGGCTATAAATTTGCCAGGCAGGCTATCTGGACCGGATTTTTATTTAATCTGGTTTTTATCATTTATGGTCAAATAATAGTTCATTTACCCAGCCCCTCCTACGCAATAGTAATAAATAATAATTTTGATAATCTGCTTGGATTTAATATTAGAATTATTTTAGCTTCTACGCTTTCTTATTTCTGTGCAGAGCCATTAAACTCGTATTTAATGGCTAAACTAAAACTAAAAACTAATGGTAAATATATATCAGTACGATTTGTTTTATCCACATTTATTGCTTCATTTTTTGATAGCTTTATTTTTGGTTCATTAGCCTTTGCTGGTACTATGTCGAATTCTAACCTGATGCGGTTTAATGTAACAATGTGGCTGATTAAAGTTGCTATTGAAATAATCGGCCTGCCGGTTTCGATACATTTGGCCAAATTCCTGAAAAAACATGAAAAGCTTGATATATATGATAGCGGTACCAAATTTAACCTTTTTAGTTTAGAGGCAAACTATAATAATTCAAATAATCACTTTTTAATAAATAAATAACTACACCAGTAAAATTAAATATAAATTAGCAAATAATTATTAAATGAAATTTTTAGGATAATACTTAAAATTGTTATGTTAGAATAAGAATATTGTAAGCTAACCAAATAAATTTTTCTAACAAGCGATTATTTAATTATGTTTAATATTTCTCCACAATTTGCAAATTTAGGCTCTGAATTTTATCAATTAGTAAATCCAGAACCATTATTAAATCCACATTTTATTCATATAAATAGCCCGCTTGTCAACCAACTCAATTTAGGAGATATTTCCGAGGATCAATGGCTAAATATTGTTAATGGAACCCTGGCGGTTGAAAAATATAAACCATTAGCCAGTTTATATGCCGGACATCAATTTGGGGTTTGGGTACCGCAACTAGGTGACGGCCGGGCGATTTTGATTGCTGAACATAAAGATACAAATAAACAGGTATGGGAATTTCAGCTAAAAGGAGCCGGTCAAACTCCATATTCCAGGTTTGCCGATGGCAGAGCCGTTTTACGCTCTAGTATCCGGGAATATTTATGTTCGCATGCCATGCACAGTTTGGGTATTCCAACTACCCAGGCATTAGCCATTATTGGTTCTAGTACTCATGTAGTCCGTGAAGAAGTTGAAACAGGCGCTATTGTTTTACGCGTAGCCCCAAGCTTCATTCGTTTTGGGCATTTTGAAGTTTTTGCCAGTCGCAGTCAAATTAAAGAGTTAAACCAATTAGCTGGATTTATAATTGATCATTACTATCCAGATTGTAATAATGCAGCTAATAAATTTAGTGCTTTGCTGGATAAAATAGTAAATAATACGGCCAAAATGGTGGCTAAATGGCAAAGTGTTGGCTTCTGCCATGGTGTTATGAACACTGATAATATGTCAATTTTGGGCTTGACCATAGATTATGGACCATTTGGGTTCTTAGATAAGTATGACCCTAACCATATTTGTAATCATTCTGATCATGAAGGGCGTTACTCGTTTGCCAACCAACCGAAAATTGCGTGGTGGAATTTAGGACGTTTAGCCCAGAGCTTGTCTTTACTCACCCCAGCAGAAGAGCTCCAACAGTCATTAGATAATTTTGCTATATATTTTAATCAATATTATATGCAAGAGATGGGCAATAAGCTAGGTATTAGTAATTTTAAATCTGATGATCTTGAATTACTTGGTGAATTATTAAATATCCTTGAGAGAGGAAATACTGATTGGACGATATTTTGGTATAATTTAAGTAAAATGGAGCAAGATAATACAAGTTTTATATTGGATTATGTAATTAATCGTGATGAATTAAATCTATGGCTGGATAAATATTTGGTCAGACGAAAACAACAAGTTTTAGATTTTATTGATTCGCAGAAATTAATGTTAAAAGCCAATCCGGCCATTGTACTTAGAAACTATATGGCGCAAAACGCTATTATAGCTGCACAAAAAGGCGATTATACTGAATTTGAATGTTTATTTAATGCTCTTTCCACTCCGTTTGAAATGCATGCTGGGCATTCTAATTATTATGCTTATCCCCCAGAGGACGCAGTACATATAAGTGTAAGCTGCTCTTCTTGAAAAATGGCGGTAATCCCTATGGTTGTCCATCGCTAAATTCCTTTTATATCCCTGTATAATTTAGTATATCAAAGTTTTTAGCCGATGGACTTAAAAATTTTAAATTAGAGTATTGACCTGGTAATTATATCTGTGTCCAACTGTTACCGTCGAATATAAATACCCCGCCATTATCCGTACCTGCATACACATAACCAGATACAGCGTCAAAAGTTAAGCTCCAAACTGTACTATCATCAAGAGTTCCAGAACTTCCACTTCCATATAATAAGCTCCAGCCACTTGTATGTTTAAAAACGTTGCCATTTGAAGTTGCTACATATGGATTGGCATTAGAGTTGAAAACCATTGACCAGGCTATCCCGCCGTCTAAAGTTCCTTCATCGCCGCTACCAGATAGTTGTCCCCAGGCAGCTAATTCAGTATTGTAGCTCCAAATCTTGCCGGCAAAACTTCCCGCATGTACAATATCATTATTTACGGCAACTACCCAAAGTGGAGAATTGTCCAGGCTTCCATAGTAGCCATTACCTGCAATATGCGTCCATATTCCATTAGAATACTTCCATATATTACCGTAATATGTACTGGCGTAAATATTACCGCTGCTATCTGCTGCCAATGCTCCAACAGCACTTGAATCCACAGTATCCAGATAACCGGAACCTGCTAATTTAACCCATGCCCCATTTATTCGTTTAAAAACGTTTCCTCTATCGGTTGCAGCATACATAATGCCACTAACATGGATTATCGAATCAATACAACTATCATCAAGTGTACCAGCCGTAGAAGAACCAGTTAGATTTGTCCAATTTCCATTACCATCACGTTCCCAAACGTATCCTGAAGCAGTACCTGCGAATATATGGCTTTCAGTTAAACTAAGCGTACTCACAAACTGGCCGTCTAAAGAGCCATCTGTACCAGGACCACTTAGC
>JAJFBO010000025.1 GCA_020697025.1 Burkholderiales bacterium | reverse complement strand
GAGCATATGCCAAGCGAAGTTAAGGCTAATATATCCATGCCCTTAAATAAAATGATAGAAAATTCGCGGCAAACCTTACTTAGAATATTACATTACCCGCCATTAACTGGTAACGAAGAAATAGGTGCAGTCAGAGCAAGTCCGCATGGAGATATTAATCTTCTGACGATATTAATTACTACCTCACAAGCAGGCCTGCAGTTAAAAGATAGTAATGGAAAATGGGTTGATGTACCAGCAGACCCGGGTATGCTAACTATTAATATAGGAGATATGCTGCAATAAGCAACTAATGGATTTTATAAATCTACTTTACACCAGGTAGTTAACCCAACCGATGATAGCAGGCTAAAATCACGTTATTCAATGCCTTTATTTTTTACTCCCAGACCTGATGTAATATTATCCTCAAGATATACTTCAGGAAAATTCTGGAATGAGCGGATGCGTGAAATTGGAACTAAAAAATAATTATTAAAGGATAAATAAGCATGGCTAAAGATACAAATTATGTTTCCGAAACAACTAAATTCATCAAGAATTATGTTGAAAAACATCCAGGTATAGCAGAACAAAGAGCAAAAGTTTATAAAACCTGGTGGGATGATGATGGCATTGATCAAGAAGAACAAAACGAATATAAAGACAGTAAAGTAAAATTAGATGCTTATGCCTATTTTAGCTACCCTACTGGAAAGTAGACAAGCTAATGAAGGACAGTATTACTAGAGAATTATATCAGTATGCCAGATTAATTTCTAAAGCTGAACATAAAGTTTTACAGGCACTTCGTGAAAGAACTGCAACAGTAGAAGGCAGCCATATGCAAATTACCCCGGAACAGGGGCAGTTTATGGCTCTTATGGCAAAAATTTTAAATGTACGCAAATACTTAGAAGTTGGTGTATTTACTGGTTATAGTGCTCTAGCTGTCACCTTAGCAATGTCAGCGGATAACTCGCAAACATTTGCACTCGATATAGATCCGGTAACTATGGCTATAGCCAAAGAATATTGGACCAAGGCACAAGTAGAGCATAAAATAACACCTATTATGGGTGATGCTGTGCTTTCATTAGCTAAATTAGTCTCAGATGGGCATAATAATACTTTTGATATGGCATTTATTGATGCAAAAAAATCAGATTACATTATATATTTTAAGCATTGTTATTCTTTATTGCGACCTGGCGGAGTAGTGTTTATCGATAATATTTTTATGAATGGCGATGTTTTATCTGATAAGCCAAAAGAATCTGCTGCTGCCATTAATAAATTTAATCTTTTTTTACAAAACCTAAATGTGGATTATTGTGTTACTACAATTGCTGATGGACTAACCATTGTCAGAAAGACATAAATGAAACGAAAAAGAAAAACTGGTAGCTTAAAAAGCGAAATGAATGTTGTACCATATATTGATGTAATGCTGGTTCTATTAATAATTTTTATGGTTACAGCACCAATGTTTGTACCTGCGGTAATTAATCTGCCAAGTGTTGGTAAAGCTTCACAATTAACAGCAGAACCAATAGAAGTTAGCATTACGAAAGATGGTAAATATTCGGTAACACAAAAAAGCCAGACATTCCAGATTGATACTATACCAAATTTGGTAAGTAAAGTACAAAGCTTAATTAAGGGCGATACTCCAATTGTTCTATCAGCAGATAAAGAAACTAAATATGATAGTGTTATCGGCATAGTTGATAAATTATATGCAGCAGGCATTAAAAAAGTTGCGCTGGTAGTTAAAGAAAAAAACGGATAAAATTGACTTGAAAAATCGAAATAGCACTATTGCTTCACTAATATTTCATATTGTCCTGATAATAGGTTTGATTGGCTTTAAGAACACGCATATACTAGTTCCATCACGTTCTGATGGGATTGAAGTAAGCCTGGTTAGCAGTGATGAAATTGCACCTACGACTAAAACCATAACCAAAGTTGTGTCGCCAGAACCAGTAAAAACGATAGATACCAAAGCAGATATTAACATTAACCAGGATACGGCCAGAAAAAACAAACCACAACCAAGCAAAATAATCCAGCCAGTGGTGACTAAAAATACTGATACGAAAACACTGCAGCAAAAACCACAAAAAAAGAAACAAAAACCTAATAACCAGATTAATGACCTGTTAGACCAGATAGCACCAGCTACCAAAGCTACGGGAAAACGTAAAGCACAGGCTAAAAATGGTGTAAATGGTACGAGTGACACTGATAATATGATAAATAACTATGCTGACTTAGTTATTGAAAAAGTTAGGCCGTTTGTCATAGTCCCAGATAATATTGACAATAATACAAAGGCCATAGTGGAAGTTACACTGCTGCCAAATATGGAAGTATATGATATAAAACTGATAAAATCAAGTGGAAACCAGGAGTATGATAATAATGTACAACAGGCAATCGACCGGGTAAGAGTATTTCCCCCACTGCCTGATAAAGCAAAATTTAGCGATTACCGGGTATTACGCTTAACCTTTAAACCACAATAAACTGAAAGAGAGATAAAAATATGAAAAAAAAATTAATTACATTGATAGTGGGCTTCGTTACCAGTAGTGCTGTAAATGCCATACAGGATATTCAAATTATAGGGGGCACCAATGCCGGCAACCCAAAAATTGCAGTAGTTGGTTTTACAGGTGAAAGTAGCGAGGCTGAAAAAAGCGTCAGTCATACTATTGCAAATGATTTAAGTATTACTGGTGAATTTACTGTAAAGCTGTATGCTGATGCAAGTAATATCGAAGCTGGTACAAAATATATTGTGACTGGTTCGGTAGATGGCAACAAAGTTAATGTTAAATTAAACAGTACTGATAAGCTTGTTAAGTCTGGAACCAGTCTTGATCAAAATATAACTTATAAAGCAGATATTCGTAAAGCTGCACATGCTGGCAGTAATAATATTTATCAAAAAATTACTAATGTCAAAGGGGTATTTACATCAAAAATTGCCTATATCCAGCATGAGAGAAACACTTATAAAGTTATTGTTTCTGATTATGACGGTTATAACCAAAAAAGTGTATTTAGCGATAGCCATCCAGTAACCTCCCTTTCATGGGATAGTACTGGCAAAATGTTGGCATATGTGTCTTTTGAGTCAGGTAAACCAGTTGTATATGTTCAGGATTTATATAAAGCTAAACGCTATATTGTTGCAAACTTTCATGGCTCTAACTCATCACCTGCATTTACTCCAGATGGAAGATTGGCTGTGACTCTTAGTAAAGATGATGCAGGATCACATATTTATCTGGTAAATAATCAGCCTTTTAAAGGCTCCTCTACTGCAGTTAATTTGATACCTAACTTTGGCAGTATTCAAACCGAAGCATCTTTTGCCAGTAATGGAAATATGGTATTTACATCAAACCATGATGGCGGGCCGCAAATCTTTATGTCAAATCTACAAGGTGCCGCACCTAATAGACTAACAGTAAATCTAGGCCACTATAATACCACAGCACGTTTTTCTCATGATGCAAGTAAAATTACTTTTATTAACCGTACTGGTGGTGTGTTAAAAGCTTATATTATGGATTTAGCTACTAAAGTTTCTTACCCAATTAGCTTGCAAACAAGTACAGACATGGCGCCAACTTTTGCGCCTAATGATAAATTGATACTATTTTCAAGTAATGGCGATAGTATTTATATTGGAAATAATACTGGTACAATTCAAACCAGGCTAAATAAGGTATCAGGACATGGAAAAATTATTGACCAAAGTTGGGCAAATAATTTTTAGCATCCTATTATAGTAAGTACTTACTAATTTAACATTTTTAAATATTTGCTAGATTATAATTATCATTATTAACAATAAAATCCCCAATAAAAATTGGGGATTTTATATGTTTTCTATATCTAATTTTCAAAAACCAAATACTAAAATTAAACAAATAATAGATTTATATTTTATCAAACTCTCAAATGCTATTAGCGTTTATAGAATAACTCTTATATTTTAAAAATAATAGTTTCTCTCTTTTTCCAAATGCTTAGAACATTTGAATATTTCATCAAATAATAACCTTAAATATTATTCGCTAAATTAGTAAAATTCACCTAATGGGACAATTGCAAACTGACTATTAACATTATCATCATTAAAACAGGCGCCTGAGTCTGGCGGAATTATTGCAATACGACCGTATCGATGTAGATTATTCGCAGGATAAATAATAACCAATGCGGGTCTACCTGTATCTACATCACCAGAAGTGATAGAACATTTTGCATATTGCTGTACCCCTTCATGTTTCCACTGGCCAAATTCCATAGGTATGTCTCTCTTAGACCCAACAACATACCACCTTCCATTTCTAACAAATTTAAGCGACCAAACATTTGTAGTACTCCAAGAATAACCACCCTTTGATACTTTACTAGGTTGCTCATGATCTAATTTATCAACATGGATTATATTACAGTCTCCTCCACCACACATTTCAGCAGTTAAATTACTAATACTTTCACCTGAAAGGTTTTGTACTTGCCAGTTAATATTCCAATCTGCTGCATATGCCAGATTAAGATGTAATAATATACTAGTAGCTATTATCATACCCTGTAATATCTTGCTTAATTTAAAAAAATTAAATTTTACTTTCATTGAATATTTCCTTAAAATAATATAATTTATCAAAAATATTTTTTGACTATTGCTATGCAAGTTCTATATTATCATTTCCGTCAAATAATAGCAATACCGAAATTCCGTATTAACACGGATTTAGGTATGAAATGCAAATTTTGGAATTTTTGCAGCCCACTTGATAGTAGGCTATACAAGGATAACTTATTAAGAAGCCTAAATAGGTTTTTAAAATGTTATCTTATGTAATCAAGTTATTATATTCTAGTAAAAAATAGTTGAACTGTTTAATACTTTTATTGGCTAACGGATATTAATAAACTTATGAGTTTGCAAGCTCAAACGCCAATTATTCAATAACGCCTGTTCGATGCATATTTTTGTTGCTCCCGAATTTTGTGATAGCGGCTGTAACCAAACCGTAACATTTTCTGGTATTAGGTTATTGGCTAAAAAAAGTTTTAATTTTTCAATATCCGCCATCTTGCCAATTGGCATCTTAATTTCATTTGCCCGGATTACGCATTCACTAAGTACCAGTTTGCCTCCTGGCATATCAATTTTTGGTGATAAGGTTACCCAGGCATCTGGTGTGATTTTGAGTATGGAAGTACCACTGGTTTCAATTTGGACATTTTTGCCCATTTCCTCAAGCATCAGGCATAATAAAGATAAATCATAAATAGCCGGCTCGCCACCAGTAATTACTACATGTTTAATTTGCGTGTAATTTGTTTGCATATATTTTTTGATTTGCCCAATTGTTGCATATGCCCAGCTATTTTTATCTGAAGTTTTCCCAGGTATATTACCCCAATCAATTTGATTAATCTGATGAGTATTCCAGCTATGTTTAGTGTCACACCAGGAACAGCCTACATCACAGCCCTGTAAGCGGATAAATATGCTTGGCGTACCTGCAAAAGTTGCTTCACCCTGGATTGTGGCAAAAATTTCATTTACCGGGTATTGTAGATTTGACTGCATAGATTTATAAATTATAACTCACAACTGGCACTACATCTGGCTGTTTCTTTAATAACTACCTTGGTAACTTTAACATTTATATTGTGTAATACTTGTGGCGCAACAATAGTTAATATATAATGAGCAATATTCTCTGCGGTGGGATTATATGGAACTATTACTACCGATGGATCCAGGCAAACTAATTCTTTGGCTAATGGATCATCTTTCCATAATAACATACGATGATCATAATTATCATCAAGCCAATTGCATATAGTGTTTTTAATAACACTAAAATCAATAACCATACCAAGATTGTCTAAACTATTAGCCAAACAATAGATATCAAATACATAGCTATGCCCATGCAAGTTGCCGCATTGGCCTTCATGTCCATAAACCCGATGTCCTGTCTGAATTTCATGCTTTCGCACAGCGCTAAATTTAGGCATACTTAATCTTTATAAATTGTTGGATCAGAAATTTTGGCTAAAGCAAATGCTGTTTTACGTTCACTGCACGCACCACATAAACCGCATTGAATTTCACCACCCTCATAACAGGTCCAGGTTAAGTCAAATGGCACATTAAGCCGCGCCCCCTCTTGTATAATTGCTGCTTTGTTCCAGTTAATGAATGGTGCTATCAGATTCAGGTTATCTTTGCGTGAATCAGCGCTTCCCAAGCGCAGAGATAAATTTATGGCTTCTAAATATTCAGGACGGGTATCAGGATAGATATAATGATCCCCGGAATGTGCTCCATAAGCCAGTACATCAGCATTTTTGGTACAGGCAATAGTCCAGGCTATAGTTAATAACATTGAATTGCGGTTTGGTACGACAGTAGATTGCATATTATCTTTAGTATATATACCATGGGGTACATCAATTTTTGGATTGGTTAAACTTGAATTTGAACGCATGAGTATATCTTTAATAAATTGTATATCCAGTATTTGTTGTACAGCATTTAGTTTGTTTGCAATTGCCCTGGCAGACTTAAGTTCAATAACTTGCTTTTGTCCATAATTAAATGAAACGCAAATTAGCTCAGGATAGCCATTTTTTTTAAGCCAATAACCCAATGTAGAACTATCTACACCTCCGGATAAAATTAATACAGCTTTTATTTTAGGTCTCCTATTGGCGCATTAAGCGACTATTTTCAGGCACTGTAAAGTATTTTTGGGTAGTACGAAAAGGATTAATATCCAATCCTCCACGCCTGGTATAACGGGCATAGACCGACAATGATCCAGGCTTACATTTTATCATAATATCATGAAAAATACGCTCTACACATTGTTCATGGAACTCATTATTATCACGTAGCGAAATAATATACTTTAGCAATCCGGCATGCTCTATCCGGGCGCCAGTATATTTAATATAAACACTTGCCCAATCAGGCTGCAGGGTCATCATACAGTTAGATTTCAGTAAGTTAGTATATAATTCTTCAGTAACTATGCTATTACAGGTTGTCAAGTAATCCGGGTTAGGTGTATAAGTATCACAGTAAACATCCAAGTTATCCAGGCAAACACCATCAAATTTGTATATACTGCCCTGATTATCTGCCGGAAGTAGTCTAAATTCTACTTTATCTCCGACAGCATTGCTTAAATCCCTTATTACAGTTTCAACTACTTCACTGCTACTTGCAAATTTAGTACCATTAAAACTGTTAAAGTAAAGCTTCAATGATTTAGACTCAATTATATTAGGTGTGCTCGCTGGATAAATTATTTCTCCAATAGCAATACATGGTTTACCCACCTGGTTTAACCACGATATTTCATAATGAGTCCAGATATCTACACCATAAAATCCAGGATTTTTATCATCTATTCCTAATTCAGCACGTTTAACTTCCCGTGGAAACGGAAATAACAGCTGTGGATCATATGCTGACTTATACTCGCTTGATTTGCCTAGCTGGCTTTGCTCTAACATAAAAACCTCTAACAACTATTTAAAAACGTTTTTTTACACAAAATAAGTATTAAAATGACTTTATAATTTTACGACTAAGCCAAATAAGTGGGATACATAATGTTACTATTAATAATTTACCAATAATCTGACCCAGAAGAAACTGATAACTATGAAATGCCATATGTAAAAAAACTACTGAATCAACTACCAATCCAGCACATGATGAAATGAATATTGCTAAAACCAGATTATATTTTTGTAATGAACTATATATAATAGTATCAGTAATTTCAGATAGAAAGTAAGCCAAACTACCGGCAATAGCCAATTCCGGATTGACATAAATATAACTTATAACCGTACCTAAAACCACAGCAATTATGGATAACCATAAACCTGCCAGGCGCTGTAAAATATCCCGCAGGATAAAAGCAATACCGGCAAATAATACGCCAGATGGTGCGTAAATGAGCGGATAAAACCACACCGGAATTATGCATGGCCCGCCAGGTGGGCATAAAGTGCCAAAGTGTAATAAGCTATAATTTGCCGCAGGGATCATGGCTAAAAATAGTACAAAAACTATAAATATTATTGGATTTTGGGTTTTCATTATTTTCAATATTTTCTATAAAATTTATTTTTTATGAAATTGGGCTTTTAAATATTCAAGCGAATCTTCTGTAAAAATTTTTGAACCTGGTGGATAATACTTGTAAGAATATGCCGTAGCCATATCAGAGGCGAGGTCTTTATTGGTAATTTTACAAGATAGCGGTAAAATAAGGATTTCATTATTGCTTGTTTTGTCTGTAAAAGCCACCTTAAAGAAACCTTTTATATCTACAGCACTTCTATTTATCTCTACATTATAGTCAAAGTTTTTAAATTTACCCTCAAAAATTTTCATTGCATCTTCATTATATTCTCGATTATAAGTTGTTGTATCATTTATGTTCCACATTATATTAACGGGTTTATTAAGCTTATTTAGACCTATTGTCCAGTGAAATTGAATATACGGATTAGTCAATAAACCAGTAGGCATAAAATCCTTTGGAACTTTGCCATAACACCAACCCTCTATTTCATTGTAATTTAGTTTATCTTCTTTAATTTCTTCTGATTTAGCTGGTATATTAGTGTTAGGCTCGCTCTCCAATGATTTATACTCTTTCCGTATTTTTTGATATTCTGCTTTGTTCGGATAATCCTTGAACAAATAATCTTCATAAGCATTGTTTTTATTAAATAGCTTTTTGGCATCAATCGATGTAATTGAACAAACTTTATCCATAACAGTGAAATGTTTGCCTGGAAAATCAAGTTTGAATAAGTTCTCTGTATCCGGAATAGAGTCACGGTTTATTTTAACTGTATAAGGTATAGATTCTTGAAAAATTTCAAATATTCCTTTAAAATCTTTCATATCACCCGGACTATATGGTCGCCACTTAAGTTTTTCACCATTTATAAACCAGATTATTATCCTCTGTCCATTCCTGAGATCAACCAACCACTGGAATTTAACTAATACAGGATTAACCGTCATTCCAGAGACTTTTGCATAACACGTTCCACTTTTTTCTGCCATTTCCTGTTCTGGTTCAGCTTGCCAAGCATTAGAAGGATTATATTGATTAACAAAGTCTTGGAAAACACCTATAGAAGGTTTATATCGATTAACAAAGTTTTGAAAAACACCTGTAGAAATATATGCATACTATATCCGATAGTACCATTTAATGTATTGGTAAAGTTATCCAGGTTTCCATCTGAATTAAACTTTATCTTGTTTTTAGTATTATATATTACACTTCCTGCATTTTGATTATTTATAAAAACTGTCGTTATAAATTCATCACTTTTTGCAGTCCTTGACCGTTCTACACTCCAGGTAATTTTAATTATACCTTTTGGTAGTGTTTCATCTTTATGAGTCCCGGGTATATTAACATAGCATTCTACATTAGTTTCATGCTTATCATCTGCATGAACTATCGAAACACACGATAATAAGATTGTAAATAGCCCATATAGCAAAATACATCTTTTTATTGAAGTTATAACAGAAATTATAAAAAAATTGTGTGGTGGATTTTTCATTTTTTTCCTATAAATTTGAATTATTTTTTACTCTACTTTTACTACTAAATAATACGTTAATTTTTGTTTTAACCGCGTTTTAGATAATAAATTAGCCATTACAACATCTATTGCCGCTCCATTTAGTTTAGTAAGTATCGATAACTTTTCTGGCAGAATTATTTTCTGTAATTTAGCTAAATCATCACTCTTTAACAACACATAATATGGTTTGGGCATTTGCTGCAATTGTAGTTTACTATCATCACCCGCCCTTATGTATTTATTTTTAGTATAAAACTCTAAAGTTAATGAGTTCACATTATAATCAACTACTGGTAGAGACTCTTTTTGTATACTGATATAACGAGCAGCTTGATAACCCGTATCATACTTACTGCAAATACGCCCATAAATTAATAGCATAAATACAAATACCAGACATATTGCAAATGCTGGGTACATAATAGATTTAGTTAAATCATTTTGATGCATAAACATAATAAAGATAATCAGTATTAATAAGCCGCTTATTCCAATTGCAATAATTGAATTATGGCCAAAAATTAATATACTTAACCCAATTATACTAATAACTAAAATAGCTGCAAACCAAATTTGAATATAAAAAATTTTATGTATGCTATTACCTGACATAGACTTTCGATAGTTTACAAACCAGCTGGCACA
>JAJFBO010000024.1 GCA_020697025.1 Burkholderiales bacterium | reverse complement strand
TTTAAACTAATTTTTCGATATTATAGAATATATTTTGCATTTATTTAATATTATTAATTATGGGGAGTTGCGCTTTGTCCAAAAAGCTGCTCACTGCCAGCCTGGCGTCCGCCAACTGCAGGATTATTAAAATTAACTTTATTCATATGCGGATTACTAGAACGTTGCTTTTTTTCAGGTACCTGAGAACCTTGTCCAAAAAGTTGCTCACTACCAGCCTGACGCCCCCCTACTGCCGGGTTGTTTTGTATAGCGCCCCCTTTATCTTCATGTGGTACCTTTTTAGAATTAGATATTTTTTGTTTGCCAAACATTTGTTCACTGCTTACCTGCCTGGACCCCCCAACTGCCGGGTTATTTTGTTTCAGGTGTTTTTTATTTTTAACTGACTGGTCTGCTCCTTGAGCGGCACTTGCTTTAGACATGGCTGTAGAAGCCTGATCTGTCTGGGCAGACACACTAGCAATATTTAAAGATAAAATAAATAAAGATATTATTTTTAGCATTTTTTACTCCTGTTTAATTATTTTATTAATGATTATATCATACTAGTATTTATAAATACCCAATTAGTAATCACGGGATACTAACCTTTGGGTAGCCTTTATAATATCTATCACACATGTCAGTGTTCTATCTTCTTTGTCAAGTATAGGATTAGCTTCGGTTATTTCTACAGCTAAAAGTTTATCTGCATCAATTTTTGTATATTCATCCATAAATTGAGTTAAATTAAGTCCATCAGGTACAATAGTACCTACTCCAGGAGTAAATTCAGGATCAAAACCATCAACATCAATACTTAAACCAATTTTATCTACTTTAAGTGCTAAATCCTGCCATACCATATTAAAAATATTGGAAAACCCCAGTTTTGCTACATCATGATTATAATAAATTTTTACTCCCAGCTTGTTTAATAATGCTGCCTCATCATCTTCATATGAACGAATACCAATTAAAACTACATTCTCAGGTTTTAATTTTGGATGTGAGTTTATGATGCTTGTAAATTCATCAAATCCAAAACCAAATAATGTAGCTAAGGGCATACCATGAATATTGCCAGATATTGAAGTCTCCGGTGTATGCGAATCCATGTGCGCATCGATCCAGATTAAACCAAGAGTCTGGTTATTTTCTGACAAAAACCCAGATACTCCGCTCCAGGTACCAATTGCACAGGAATGATCCCCACCAATTATAAGAGGAAATTCATTTTTTACTAAAGAATCTCTGACAGCTATAGCCAAATCAGTAAAATAATCCTTCAGAAATGGAACATTGTTCCTGGTTTCCGAGTAAGTAATTATTTGACTAATTTGCAAGCCAGAATTCTTTAGCAATAAATTTAGCATTTGTGGTGTATCTGCGGCGCCAGCAATACCGGCACATTTATCTATTGCAGCGCCAATTAAATTTATTTGCATACTATTCCTTTTTATGTAACACAGAAATTAGATTTTTGGGATCACTAATCGGCGGAATAAGTCCTAAATCCTGACCTAAATTATATTTATTCGCTAAGTCGTATACCAGGCGTAGTGCTGAATAATCCTCAAGGGCAAAACCAACTGAATCATAAATAGTAACCTCATCATCATTTTCTCTTCCCGTCTTTTTACCGCTTATTATTTCCCAATATTCGGCATATACATTTTTTTTGATTTCCTCAGGACTTAAGCGCTGAATTTCACCCTCAATAGAAGATTGCAAAATATATTCAACAACTATCTTACCCCTAAATAATATGGGCAATTCAAATTCAGTTTTACCGGGGCAATCGCCACCTAGTCCATTAATATGAACCCCTGGTTTTATCCATTCATCCAAAATTACGTCAACATGCCCTTTACATGCCGTACATACAATAATTATATCTGCAGTATCTACAGCCTCTTTAGCACTCCTGCATGCTACTAGATCTAACCCTTTATCCTGCATATTTTTGTTAAATTTAAGCATTGCCTGCAAATCTGTGTCATAGTATCTCACTTCTTTTATATCCCGCACCAATTTATGCCCTAATATTTGAAATTCGCTTTGCGCACCAGTGCCAATTAGTGCTATGGTTTTACTATTTTTACGCGCAAGCAGATCAGTCATAATAACCGTTGCTGCAGAAGTCCTAAGTGCTGTAAGCGTAGTCATCTCAGAAAACATTAGTGGATAACCTGTTACAACATCCGAAATCTGCCCGGTAGCTACAACAGTTTGACGCCCTGAAAATGGATTTTGTGGATGCCCGTTAACGTACTTAAAAGTATAGTATTTTTTATCAGCAACAGGCATCAATTCGATAACACCACCTTCTACATGGACTGCATGCCGCGGGCTTTTATCAAATTCACCCCACCTGGAAAAGTCTTGTTTTATATAGTTCATTAAATCTTGCATAAATTTATCAAATCCATGCTTCGCTATTAATTTAGCCAAATCTGCTACAGTAATAATTTTCATAAACTAAACTTTCTTAATGTTATAAAAAGCTTTCATTCCGGGGTAAACCGCATTATCCCCCAATAACTCTTCCAGGCGTAATAATTGATTATATTTGCTCATGCGGTCAGACCTAGATAATGAGCCAGTTTTTATTTGTCCGCAATTAAGCGCAACTGCCAGATCAGCAATCACAAAGTTTTCAGTTTCTCCTGAACGGTGCGACATTACTGTTGCATAACCTGCTGTTTTTGCTATTTCAACCGCCTGGATAGTTTCAGTTAAAGTGCCAATTTGGTTAATTTTAACTAATAATGCATTGGCAATTCCTTTTTCAATTCCTTTAGTTAAAATTTTTGGATTGGTAACAAAATTATCATCACCAACTAATTGCAGTTTATCACCTAATTTTTTAGTTAAATGAATCCAGCCAGCTTCATCTTGTTCTGCCATACCATCCTCAATTGAAAGAATCGGATAATTATCTGCCAGACCTTCCAAATAGTTGGCAAATTCTTCAGAGTTTAAATTTAAACCTTCAGCCTGTAAATGATATTTACCATCTTTATAAAACTCAGATGCAGCACAATCTACTGCAAGTACAATATCTTTTCCTGCAATATACCCAGCCTTGTCTATTGCTTCCAAGATTATTTTTATTGCATCTTCATGGCTATTTAAATTTGGGGCAAAGCCACCTTCGTCACCAACTGATGTAGCAAAACCGCGCGCATTACAAATCGCTTTTAAGACCTGAAAGACTTCAGATCCATAACGAAGGGCTTCTTTAAATGATGGAGCGCCAATTGGCATAATCATAAATTCCTGAATATCCAAATTATTATTTGCATGTGCACCACCATTTATCACATTCATCATAGGTACCGGTAATTGCTTAATTCCAATACCACCGACATAACGATAAAAGGGAATATCCAAGGCATTACTAACAGCTTGGGCAACCGCTACAGATACAGCTAAAGTTGCATTGGCTCCAAGATTAGCTTTATTTTCTGTACCATCTAGTTCTAATAACTGTCTATCAATATCAGTCTGGTCAAAACCATTACATCCACGGAGCGCTGGCGCAATAATTTCATTAACATTAGCAACAGCTCCAAGAACACCTTTACCATTATAACGTGATTTATCTCCATCACGTAATTCAAGGGCTTCACGTGAACCAGTTGATGCACCTGATGGAACCGAAGCCCGGCCGGTTGCCCCACAGTCCAGGGCAACATCCACTTCTACAGTTGGCAGTCCGCGTGAATCTAATATTTCACGGGCATGTATATCAGCAATAAAAAACATAATATAAGCTCCTAAAAATATGTAACAATATCATTTTATACCATGATGGATAAGATAATCTCCCGTAGCAATTTGTCTTATACAATCTTTTTAACCAATTTATCAATTGCCATAATTTCTTCTAAAAACCGGGCAATCTCATGCATTGGAAAAGAGTTTGGCCCATCAGATTTTGCTTCATGGGGCTTTGGATGAGTCTCTATAAAAATTCCACTAATTCCAACCGCAACAGCAGCTCTAGCTAATGCAGGAATAAATTTACCATCTCCACCAGAAGATAATCCTTGGCCGCCTGGCAATTGGACCGAATGAGTTGCATCAAAAACTACAGGACAATTTGTCTCCCGCATAATTACCAAACTTCGCATATCGGATACCAGATTATTATAACCAAAACTAACACCACGTTCACATGCCATAATCAGGCCGTGACCTTCAACAGATAAAGCTTTATCCGTAACATTTTTCATATCTTTTGGTGCTAAAAATTGTCCCTTTTTTATGTTTACTGCATTACCTGTTTTGGCTACTGCTTTAATAAAATTAGTCTGCCTGCATAAAAAAGCTGGTGTTTGTAGTACATCAATTACACTAGCTACTTGATCAATTTCTTCCAATTCATGTACATCAGTTAAAAGAGGGAGATCAAGCTGTCGTTTCACTTCAGATAAAATACGTAATCCTTCATCAATTCCTGGGCCGCGAAATGTATCGCCTGAACTACGATTTGCTTTGTCATAACTTGATTTATAAATAAAATTAATCCCAAGTTTTCCTGTTACTTCCTTTAGATAACCAGCACTATCAACTGCTAATTGTTGTGATTCAATAACACAAGGCCCGGCAATTAAAAATAATGGTTGGTCCAGGCCAATTTTAAAATCAAGTAGGTTCCAGTTTGCCTGCATTTATTTTCCTTTAGTATTACGTTGTTTTAGTGCTGCATTTACAAATGAAATGAATAATGGGTGTCCATCTTTTGGATTTGAAGTAAATTCTGGGTGAAACTGACAAGCAAAAAACCATGGATGATCAGGTAGTTCAATTACTTCTGCCAACTTTTCCTGGCCGATAGAAATACCACTTACAATTAAACCTTTTTCAGTTAACTTTTCCAATAATGCATTGTTTACTTCATAACGATGGCGATGGCGTTCAACTAAAATATCGGTATTATAAATTTTATGTGCAAGCGTCCCAGGTTGCAACTTGCACTCCTGGGCGCCAAGCCGCATTGTGCCACCTAAATTAGCGTCTTTGGTGCGCTTTTGGGTTATTCCTGTAAAATCCTGCCACTGGGTAATCATAGCAATTACAGGGTAGTTTGTATCTGGATCAAACTCAGTAGAATTAGCACCTGCTAAATTTGCTACATTTCTGGCATATTCAACTACAGCAATTTGTAACCCCAGGCATATTCCAAAATAAGGGATAGAATTCTCACGGGCAAATTTGACCGCTTTAATTTTACCTTCAATACCGCGTACACCAAAACCACCAGGAACTAAAACTGCATCCATTTTAGCTAACTCGGTAAAATCATCATTCTCAAGTACTTCAGCATCGACATAATGGATATTTACTTTAGTTTTAGTATGAATTCCAGCATGAATTAAAGATTCACTCAGAGATTTATATGATTCAGTCAAATCTACATACTTGCCAACAAATGCAATATCAATGCTATGTTTTGGATGCTCAAGATTAAAAACTATCTTATCCCATACTGATAGATCTGCTAATTTAACATCCAAATTAAAATGTTCACAAATTATATCATCAATCTCCTGATCATGGAGCATCCGTGGCACTTTATAAATACTAGTAGCATCATAACAGGCAATTACTGAACGCTCATCTACATTGCAAAATAACGCAATTTTCTTTTTTTCATCTATAGGCAGTTCACGATCCATACGGCATAATAAAATATCTGCCTGAATACCAATTTCTCTTAATTCCTTAACTGAATGTTGCGTTGGTTTAGTTTTAATTTCACCACTACTAGATAGGTATGGCACTAGAGTCAAATGAATAAAACAAGTATTATTCCTCCCCAGATTTTGGCGTAATTGGCGTATAGCTTCTAGAAAGGGTAATGATTCTATATCCCCTACAGTTCCGCCTATTTCTACCATAGCAATATCAAAGCCGTCACTTGCAACTGCTATTTTATGTTTTATTTCATCAGTAATATGTGGAATTACCTGTACAGTCTTACCCAGATAATCTCCTTGTCGTTCTTTTTTAATTACAGTTTCATATACCTGACCTGAAGTAAAATTATTTTTCTTTTGCATACGCGTACTAATAAAACGTTCATAGTGGCCAAGGTCAAGATCAGTTTCTGCTCCATCCTCAGTTACAAAGACTTCCCCATGCTGGAACGGGCTCATTGTACCTGGATCCACATTGATATATGGATCAAGCTTTATCATCGTAACTTTTAGGCCGCGTAGTTCAAGTAAAGATGCAATTGATGCTGCTGCAATACCTTTGCCAAGTGAAGAAACTACTCCACCAGTAATAAATATATATTTTGTCATTTGTATACTTTTAAATAAAAAACGAGGTGGGTAAACCGCCTCGTGTTACTAGCAGGTATGTTCCACCACGACAGTCAACATGCACATGGTAACACCTGATTACTTTCCACACCGGCTCATACCATCTAGGAGAGGGGCTAACCTTAATTTCAGTTGCCATAATTTCTGCCACAGCTATTTAATCCTAAATTAGCCAATCCAATATTATACATTATTTTCTTTGTTTTGTTGCAGGGCTAAATAAGCAATCCTTACCTAATTCCTGATACGAAAGATACACAAAAAAATACATTGCTAATTTTATTGACGGATATTATTATTTATCAAATGAATAAAGTCAGTATCAATTCTGCCTGCCAAATACTCTAACTGCAAACGATAAGTTAAATACTGATACCTGGCCTGATTATAACTTAATAAAGTTTTAGCATAATTATTCTGGGAATTAACTAAATCTACGCTATTTCTAATACCTAACTTATAACCAATTTTATCTGACTTTAATTTAAGCTTTGCCGATTTAAGAGCCTGTGTCTGAGCTTTTACTACATCAACACCATTTTGTACCTGATAAAATGCATTTATAATTAATTGATCAGCCTGCCTTAGCGTAGCAGTTAATTGTTCCTGGGCAGCTTCATAATTAGCAATTGCGGCGCGCACCTTAGAACTTATTCCACCACCAGAGGAAATGGGAATACTTAACTGCAATCCAACCATAGCTGTATTATAGCTTGAAATTGGAATTCCTGGTATAGTCATCAATTGACTAATATATTCCTGCGTAGCTGGTGAATCAGCACTATTAATATTTGCCGTACCTTGCATCTGATAACTACCTATCAAACTTAAGACTGGCAAATGCCCCGATTTGGCAATCCGAATATCTTGAGCAGCCATATTTAACCCGGCTCTGGCGATTTTTACATTTAAATTAGCTGATTTAACCATTTCCGACCACGTAGCCGGTGTATTTGGACTAGGCAATTGAAGAATTATTTGATCAATTAAAGGTTGAACTAAATCTGAATTCAAGCCTGTCATATTCTGAAAGATTGTTTTACGATTCATCAAATTATTTTCAGCCTGGAGTGCTTGTGCTGTGGCTAGATCATAGTTTGCTTTGGCATCATTTACGTCAGCTACAGTAACTGTTCCCGCATCAAAAGATTGTTTAGCCTGTTCCATTTGAGTTAGAAATGCATCTTTATTCATGCGAATTGCATTGAGGTTATCTACTGCATATAAAATATCAAAATATGCCCCCGCAACATCAACCATAAGCTTTTGCCTTGCATTTGTTAATTGCAAATTTGCTATTTCAGTCATAAATTTACTTTTGGTATATGCCGAAAATTTACCAAAATCAATGATTACCTGCTGAAGCTGCGCAGCTGCCGCAGGTTGGGTATAAGTAACCCACATTCCAGAAGAATTTAAATATGTCTGGTTATATGTAACATTGGCACTAATTTGAGGTAAAAATGTAGACAGCGCCTGATTTTGTAGTTCAAGTCCTGCATCAGTTGCTGCAATTTGCGCTAAATAGGTAGCATTAAAACCTAATGCACGCGTACATGCTTCGTCCAGATCAAAGGCAATAGCATTACCCGCAATACTCGCAATAGCTATTGTCAAAATTATCTTTAATCTACACAGACTCATGTTGTATGTACCTTGGGGCTATATTAATAATAAAAGTAGCCAACATATTTTACGTGTTGGCTACTTTCTCACCCAATTATTATAACATTACTGGCAGGACTCGCACTCTGGATTATCAATTGAACAGAATTTGGCATCTGTAGCTGGAATACTCATCTCATTTATGGAAGCCGTATTATGTTGCTGCGATGTACCAAAGGCTCCTGTAGAACCATCTGCGTCTACTGCATTTAATTCTCCACCACGACCAGTTGATTTTTCAGCGGAAGTAGCTGCGAGGGTACGCAAATAGTACGTAGTTTTTAGACCACGAATCCAGGCAAAACGGTATAATTCGTCTAATTTACGCCCAGATGGCTGAGATACGTATAAGTTTAATGATTGCGCTTGATCAATCCACTTTTGCCTGCGACTTCCAGCTTCCACCAACCAGCGTGGATCCATTTCAAAGGCTGTAGCATACAATTCTTTTAAATCATCAGAAATGCGCTCAATACGCTGTAAACTACCGTCAAAGTATTTAATATCCGCAAGCATTACTTCATCCCACAAACCTTTTGCTTTTAGATCTTTTACCAAAAATTCATTAACTACAGTAAACTCTCCAGATAAGTTTGATTTAACAAAAATATTCTGATATGTTGGTTCAATTGATGCTGACACACCAATAATATTGGCAATCGTTGCAGTTGGGGCAATTGCCAGACAGTTCGAATTACGCATACCATGTTGTTTTATTTGTAACTTTAGTGCATCCCAATCTAAATTTGACTCCGTATTTACTTCCAGATATTTTTCACCACGAGATGAACCAAGAAGTTTTAATGAATCAAGTGGTAATATGCCTTGTGACCATAAGCTACCATCATAAGTAGAATATTTACCGCGCTCGGCAGCTAATAAACTTGATGCATAATATGCATAATATGCTATCATTTCCATTGATTTATCTGCAAATTCAACAGCCTGCGCAGAAGCATAAGGAATACGCAGCATATGTAAGCAATCCTGAAAACCCATAAAACCCATGCCTACTGGACGATGCGCCAAATTTGAAGTACGCGCTTTTTCTACCGGATAGAAATTAATGTCAATAACATTATCTAACATACGCATTGCAGTTTTTATAGTTTTTTGTAACTTAGCTGTATTAACCTTGCCATTTATTATATGGTTTGGTAAATTTATCGATCCTAAATTGCATACCGCAATTTCTTGCTCATTAGTATTTAATGTAATTTCTGTACATAAATTTGAACTATGTACTATACCAGCATGCTGCTGTGGTGAGCGAATATTACATGGATCTTTAAATGTATTTCCCTCTAACGCCATTTTTTCATATTTTTCATAAGCGTCATTAAATTCCTTGCCAAATTTATCATGTAAATCTGGTACCTCATTTGGCGAAAATAACGTCCAGTTGGCCTGTTCATGCACCCTTTGCATAAATAAATCTGGAATCCAGTTCGCTGTATTCATATCATGACAACGCCTGCGGTCATCACCAGTATTTTTACGTAATTCCAAAAATTCTTCAATATCTGCATGCCAGGTTTCCAAATAAGCACATACAGCTCCCTTACGTTTACCGCCTTGGTTTACTGCAACTGCAGTATCATTTACTACTTTTAAAAACGGAATTACACCCTGGCTCTTGCCATTAGTCCCCTTAATTACCGAACCCATCGCCCGAACTTGTGAAAAATCGTTACCTAAGCCCCCAGCATATTTGGATAATAGAGCGTTTTCTTTTAAAGCATCATAAATACCAGCCAGATCATCAGCAACAGTAGTTAAATAACAGCTAGACAATTGTGAATGAAGCGTTCCTGAATTAAACAATGTTGGGGTAGACGACATAAAATCGAAACTAGATAATAAATTATAAAATTCAATTGCCCGTTCTTCTTTATTTTCTTCGTTTAAAGCCAACCCCATAGATACACGCATAAAAAATGATTGCGGCATTTCAATTCTTCTACCATTAATATGTAAGAAATAACGATCATATAGTGTTTGTAAGCCAAGATATTTAAATTGATTATCTCTCGAAGCTAATAAATTATCTGCTAATTTTAATAGATCAAACTGGGCTAGTTTCGGGTTTAATAATTCTGCTTTAATTCCTTCTTCAATATAGGCAGCAAAATAGTCGCGATATGCCTTATCCATATTAGTATTATCTACTTCTTTTCCCATTACTTCTCTGGCAATTGTATGCATTAATATTCGCGCAGTAACATAATTGTATTCAGGTTCAACTTCAATTAATTGGCGCGATGCTAAAATAATTGATTTATATAGTTCTTCCTCTGTAACACCATCGTATACATTGCGTAATGCCTCATCAAGTATGATTTTTGGCGAAGTTGCGGGAAGTCCGGCACAAGCTTTTGTTACTACATCCATTAAATGATTAGCATTTAGCTCATGGCGGCTGCCATCCATATTAACAACATTAATTTTTTGCTTAGGCAGGCTTAATCCATCTAGCGCACGTTCTCGCGAACGTTCTTCACGATAAAGCACATAACTTCTGGCAACCTCATGTTCACCTTTACGCATAAGCGCTAATTCAACCTGATCTTGTATATCTTCAATAAAGATTGAACCGCCTTGTGGACGCCTGCTTTGTAAAGCACTAACAACCATATTGGTCAGGCCGCCAATTTGATCCCGTACACTATGACTCGCAACACTTTTAGAACCGTGAATAGCGATATATGCCTTAGTGATAGCCACTGTAATTTTACTTGGGTTAAATTCAACCACATCACCGCTGCGGCGAACTACCTGATAACTTGAAAAATCACCCGCAGGAGTTAATATTTGCCCAATCTGGGTAGCCAGCAGGCTGTCGTCTGTAGATAGTATTGTTACCATAATTATATATCCCATCAAAAATCATATTATCACTAAATATAGTGGTGGTATTACCCTTATAGCCCTATATTTAGTGTTTAGTGCATGATTATAACACTTGATTTGGAATTAAGACAATAGAAAAAATTAAAATATTTATTTGACTTTTAGGATACAATTAGGTCAGCTTACATACACATGAACTTACATTAAAACTTATGAATTTAGAAAACAATAAAATTATGATCCAATGGTTTCCCGGACACATGAACAAGGCTAAAAAAGCTATAAAAGATTTAATTTCTGACATCGACGTAGTGCTAGAATTACTTGATGCAAGAGCGCCTTTTTCTAGTTGTAACCCTCTTTTACAAAACCTTATTAAAGGTAAAAAGACTATTCGTTTACTTAATAAAAGTGATTTAGCCGACCCTAAGCGCACTCAGATGTGGCTAGATTTTTTTGCCAAGCAAACTAATGTAACTGCAATAACTGGATTTAAAGATGATAAGCGCCAAAAAAATCAAATAATAAAATTATGTGAGAGCATGGCACCAAACCGTAATAGCTTTGAAAAACCCTTAAGGGTAATGATAACAGGTATTCCCAACGTGGGTAAATCTACCTTGATTAATCAGTTAATTGGTAAAAAATCAGCTAAAACTGGTGATATACCTGCAGTAACCAGAGCTAATCAATGTTTGACACTACGCGATAATTTTCTAATTTACGATACTCCGGGTATGACCTGGCAAAAGATTCGCTATAAACAAGTTGGTTATCATCTGGCTCTATGTAACAGTATCGGGCGAAATGCTACTGATGAGGAACTTTTAGCGTTATACCTGCTTGAATATACAAGTAATGAATATCCAGATACCCTCATGCTTCGTTATAAATTAAGTCCTGGATTTCTAAGCTTACATAATGACGACTTACTTAATGAGATTGGAAAAAAACGTGGCTGTATTTTAAGCGGCGGTATTATAGACAGACAAAAAGCCGGAGAACTAATAATTCAGGATTTCCGTGACGGGCGTATGGGGCAAATAAGCCTGGAAACGCCAGGCCAATGGGAAGCCTGGATTGCTAAGGCAGAGTCATTGGAACTTTTAGAACTAAATAATGAAGAAAATATGTTAAAATAATGTAATTAAAAATTGATTTTATTAGGATGAACCAATATGACAATCAAAGTAGCAATAAATGGTTATGGCCGAATTGGCCGTTGTATACTCCGTGCTTTATATGAAGGCAATCATAACAATAAAATTGAGATTGTAGCAATTAATGACTTAGGCATAGATCTTGAAACCCAGGCATTACTTACCCAGCATGATTCAGTACACGGTTATTTTTCACAAAAAGTAGAAAAAACAACTGACGGCATTAGTATTAATGGCCATGAAATTAAATTTTTTGCCCAGCGTAATCCAAGTTTGCTGCCATGGGCGAGCCTTGGTGTTGATGTAGTTTTAGAATGTACAGGGATTTTTACGTCTAAAGAAAAAGCAAGCTCTCATTTGGATGCTGGTGCTAAAAAAGTAATTATTTCCGCTCCGGGAAGTGATGATATTGATGCCACAATCGTATTTGGTATAAACCACCATTTATTAACCAAGGATATGACAGTTATATCTAATGCTTCTTGCACCACCAATTGTTTAGCTCCTGTTGCCCAGATATTAAATAATTTGCTGGGAATAGAAAGCGGCTTAATGACAACAGTTCATTCATATACTAATGACCAGTTATTAACCGACAGCTATCATAGCGATCCACGGCGTGCACGTTCTGCAACAATGTCAATGATCCCAACTAAAACCGGGGCAGCTAAAGCTCTAGGCTTAGTACTACCCGAATTAAATGGTAAATTAGACGGACTGTCAGTCCGGGTACCAACACCAAATGTATCTCTTGTCGACTTAACTTTTACTGCCAGCCGTACAACAGACATAGAAGAAGTGAATCAGGCAATTATTGATGCTTCTAATGGAAAATTAAAAGGGATTTTAGCGGTTAACTATGAGCCTTTAGTCTCAATCGACTTTAACCATAATTTGCATTCTTCAATTTTTGATCTGACGCAAACTAAAGTTATTGGTAAATTAGTTAAAGTATTTAGCTGGTATGATAATGAATGGGGGTTTTCTAACCGTATGCTAGATAATGTTGTTGCCTTAATGAACGCTCAGTAACATGAAGCAAACAAAAATTATTGCCACTTTAGGCCCGGCTTCCTCAGAGCCAAATATGATCAAACAGTTAATTAATGCTGGAGTCGATATATTCCGTATTAATTTTTCACATGGCTCCCGGGAAGTACAACAAGAAAACATTACCCGTATCCGTGAAACCGCTGCAGATATAGGTAAAGTAGTCGGGATTATGGGTGATTTACAAGGCCCAAAAATTCGTATAGCCAAATTTGCCGAGGGTAAAATTTTGCTAAAACCAGGACAACCTTTTATCCTTGATTGCGCATATAAAGAGCTTGGAAATGAAAGTATTGTTGGTGTAGACTATGCTGCTTTAGCCAGTGATGTAATTCCCGGAGACATATTACTTTTAGATGATGGTAAAATTGCTCTTAATGTAGAAAAGGTACAAGGTGACAAGGTTTATACTAAAGTGGTTCAAGCTGGTGTATTAAGTAATAATAAGGGTATTAATAAACAAGGCGGTGGTTTAACTGCGCCGGCATTAACCACTAAAGATTTTGCTGATATTGAGTTTGCCTGCCGTATGAGTCTGGATTATATTGCCGTTTCCTTTGTTCGCGATGCTACAGATATTGCTCTAACCCGTACTTTAATTGCTACACATAGTGGAACTGCATCTATAATCGCTAAAATCGAACGGGTTGAAGCAATTAATAATATGGATGAAATTACTAAAGCTTGTGATGGAATTATGGTAGCCAGAGGTGATCTGGCAGTTGAGGTTGGTGATGCTTGTGTCCCCGGGCTACAAAAGCGGATGATAAAAACAGCACGCAAAAATAATAAATTAACTATTGTAGCTACGCAAATGCTCGAGTCAATGATCAAAAGTCCTGTTGCCACACGTGCAGAAGTTTCGGATATTGCTAATGCTGTACTTGATGGAACTGATGCAGTTATGTTATCGGCAGAAACAGCTAGTGGTGACTATCCTGTTGCTGCAGTATCAGTTATGGCACGTACTTGTATTGAAGCTGAAAAAAACCGTGAGTTTTCGTTTGACATGGATTTATCCGGGCAAAAATTTGATTATATAGATCAGGCTGTTGCCATGTCTACTTTGTTTAGTGCTTATCACTTACAAGCTAAAGCAATAATTGCCCTTACCACTTCAGGCGCAACAGCATTATGGTTATCCAGGTTTAATATTGGTATCCCAATTTATGCTATGACAAATTTAACCAAGTCAGCACAACAAATGGCTCTTTATAACAACGTACATCCTATTTTGGTAAATACTCAGGCTAAAAATACTACTGATTTACGGATAGAAGCAAAAACTATTTTATTAAATAGTAAGCTCATTGAAAAAGGAGATACTATTTTACTCACCTGTGGAGATCATCTACATGAAATTGGCGGAACTAATACCATGAAAATTGAGATGTGGTAATAACCACATCTCCTATAGGCATATAAATTTTAGCAAATTCTGTATCAATTATTGGCTCTGGAGTTTTTCTTTATAGTTTTTAAAAACATCTGTCATTGCCATATGTTAAATCAGATGTACCAGCTTACAGAATCATTTAAGGTTTATCCCACGCGCAAATATCAATATTTCCTTTCAGATCATGTTGGTCAGTATTTGAGCCACATTTATAGATATCTTTGTTTTCAGCTTCTTTACGCCAGTATCTACCGGATTCTCTTTCCTTTCCCTCAATTGAATTGCCATCACCATTAATGTACACTGTATAGTTAGCAGGTTTTTGTTTTAAATC
>JAJFBO010000264.1 GCA_020697025.1 Burkholderiales bacterium | reverse complement strand
CAGACGTGATGAACTACTTGGCTTAGCTAAAATCCATAACTTAAAAATAATTACTATAAAAGATTTAATTGAATATCGCAAACGTCATGATATTTTAATTAAACGTGAAGCATCTGCAGCTTTGCCGACCAGGTTGGGTTATTTTAATATTACCGGGTATACTAATAAAGTGGATGGAAATCATCATATTGCTATTAGCAAAGGTGATCTTACGACAATTGACAGTCCTTTGGTCCGTATTCACTCCGAATGTTTAACTGGTGATGTTTTTCATTCTCTGCGCTGCGATTGTGGTGAACAATTAGATACCGCATTAAGCATTATTGAAACAGAACAAGCCGGTGTTATTATTTATATGCGGCAAGAAGGACGGGGTATTGGTCTGATTAATAAAATCAAAGCATACAAGTTGCAAGAAGATGGAATGGATACAACAGAGGCAAACAGGGCCCTTGGTTTTGCCGATGATTTACGTGAATACTTTCTAGCAGCTCAAATATTACGCGATTTTGGTATTCATTCGGTAAAATTGATAACTAATAATCCACAAAAAATAAAGGCTTTAGAGAATTATGGAATAAACGTTATAGCGAGAGTTCCCTTAAAAACTAACCCGCATCCGGAAAATGAAAACTATTTACAAGTAAAAACAACTAAATTAGGACATCTATTATAAAAGGAAACAATATGATTTATGAGGGAAGCCTAAATGGCAAAGATTTAAAATTTGCGGTTATAGTTAGCCGTTTTAACGAATTTATTACCAGCAAATTATTAGGTGGTGCTACTGACGCGCTAAAGCGTCATGGAACAAGTGAAACAGATATTGATATTGTATGGGTGCCCGGGGCTTTTGAAATTCCATTAACTGCAAAAAAATTGGCTAAATTGGCTAAATACGATGCAATTATTGCATTAGGTACAGTAATTCGTGGTTCTACCACGCATTACGATTACGTATGCAATGAAGTAGCTAAGGGAATTGCCAATATTAACTTGCAGGAAGAAACTCCTGTAATATTTGGTGTTCTAACCACTGAAAATATTGAACAGGCAATCGAAAGAGCCGGCACCAAAGCTGGGAACAAAGGCTTTGAAGCAGCAGTTAGTGCTATTGAAATGGCAAATTTATTAAAAACACTTATTTGATCTTATGCAAAAACCATTGAAAATTATATTTGCGGGTACCCCCGAAATATCTAAAACCATATTAGAAAAATTGCTTGAATCAGGGTTTTCGATTGATTTGGTATTAACCAGAATTGACCAGCCTGCCGGACGCGGTAAAAAAATAACCATGTCGCCAGTTAAACATTTAGCGCTTGAATATGATATCGAAGTCTTCCAACCACACTCTTTTAAAAATAATCCCGAGGCAATCAGGAAAATTTGTTCACTTAAGCCAGATATTATAGTAGTTGTTGCCTATGGTCTAATTCTACCACATGAGTTTTTAGATATCCCAACTTTTGGTTGTGTAAATATTCACGTTTCGCTTTTACCACATTTACGGGGGGCAGCGCCAATACAACGCGCGATTATTGCCGGAGATAAGGAAAGTGGAGTAACTATTATGCAAATGGATGCTGGCCTGGATACAGGTGCGATACTATTACAGCAGTCAATAGCAATTGAAGAAACAGAAACCGCGGGCACATTGCATGATAAATTAGCATTACTTGGCTCTATAATGATTATTAATTATCTAAATAATTATAAACAAATAAAGCCGCTGCCACAAGATAACCTTGTAGCAACATATGCACACAAAATTGATAAATCTGAGGCACAAATTAATTTTAATGAAACTGCATTAATTATTGAACGTAAAATTCGTGGCTTCAACCCCTACCCAGGCTGTTTTACTTATCTAAATAAAGAACGCTTATTAGTCTGGACGGCTCAGGTGGTAAAAGAAACCAGTAACTGCAGTCCCGGAATGATTATCGGTTATTATCAGGATGGTATATTGGTTGCATGTGGAAACAAATCAGTAATTAAAATAACTGAGTTACAATTAGCCGGAAGAAAACGGCAAAATGCTAAACTCTTTAGCCAGGGTTATCCTGATTTAATTGGAATGTGCTTTTAATAATTATCGTCCTTTAAGCACCTGATTACTCAACTATACGATACAAATCAATATTTACAGTCTTATCAACTCTTTCTGCCTTGGAAATTATAGCCACTTGCATGGTACCTTTATAAGCATGCACAATCCCATCTTTTACCGCAGGTAGAAAAATATAAGCGCTTTGTATGTCATCTTCTCTATATGTATCTGGATACTTTCCATCAGTTTTTTCATTAACGTCATTGTAATTATAATAAATAAACTTATTTTCGCCAATGTCATAGATCATATATCGTAGGTATAATTTTCCTTTGTTATGAATAAGTTCTAACAAAAACTTTGGCTTTTCATTTCCAACTTGCTGGCAATCAGCAAGATACATGGCTTGTTCAAAAGTCGAGATTGGCATAAGAGTACAACGCATCATTGAAGCTTTGGTTGCCGTCGCTTTTGTATAAAAATCGCCGACATACTCTGAATTCATTAAATAAATAAGTAACTTATCAGTTATATTTTCATTTTTAAATTTTGCTCTTCTTTGTTTAAATACTTCCTCAGAAGATTTCTTACAACTTTTTGTAATATCAGTATAGCAATCTTTAATTAAACTTTTTATATCTGC
>JAJFBO010000263.1 GCA_020697025.1 Burkholderiales bacterium | reverse complement strand
GAAGTAATGTCCAGTCGAAAGCAAGACCATTGCCGCCAGGAAGTGGTGAGGATGGAACTTTCGCATCAAATAAAATCATATCAGCAATATCAGAAAAACTTTTGCCTTTAGCTATATCATCACTTGAACGCACAGATATTGCTTTAATAACCTTTATACCAAATTTTTCGCGAATCTCGATAATGCGTTCCGTGGTTTCTTTGCCATGGCACTGTATAAAGTCTGGTTTAAAATAGCTTAAAATATCCTCAAGCTCAGCATCAGTAATATCCACAACAACAGCAACTGTTTTTATATTATCTGGTAAAACAGCTGCAAGCTTAGCAGCGTTTCTTGCAGTAATAACACGGGGAGACTTATGGAAAAAAACAAAACCAACGTAATCAGCGCCATTTTCTATAGCACTTTTTATCGATTCTTTAGAAGTAAGACCACATATTTTTGTTTTTATAGCCATAGGAATTATTTTTTCTTAAACATTCCTTTCAAGTCATTAATAACTCCACCACCCATATTCTCTTTCATACCTTTAAAGTCCATCTTTAACTGGTTAACCAGATTTTCTGCACCTTTAGGGTTATTAATAAGATCCTGTACCAAAGCTTTAATTTCCAACCTAAATACAGGCTCTAGCATAGTTCCAGTAATAACAAGTGGGATTGTCATGTTCTTTTTATCTTCAGTTTCATTGGCATAGCGTGGTGAAAGTTTATAATTTAAGCCTAAATCATTCAGGTTAATTTCACCAGAACCAGTTAGATTCATAACATCAGAATTTAAAACAGTATTGTCATTGCTCATAACACCCTGCTTAATATCAAAATCACCAGAAACTAACTTTAGCATAGTCTTATTATTAGCACGGCCTACTTCAAATGCTGATACCACATTGTTAACCATCGAGAAGATATCGATACCTTCTAATGCAACATCATTCATTTTTACACTTGCAGTTCCATTCATATTACGAACAATACTCCGCTGGGTATTACCATTTGATGAAACCTTAAATTCATAAGTTGCATTACCAGCTATCGGGTTAATTCTTTCAAATTTCTTCGGCACCTGGGTAAAGTCTAAGTGATCTATTTTTAACGCCGCCTTAATGGCATTATTACCACCTGCACTACTATCTACAATAACTTCACCATTAATTAAACCACCATATAGCTTCGAATCTTTTACATTCGCAGTAAGCCTATTATTTCGGATATAGGCATTAAACATAATTTCATTGGTTGCTATATCCTGATAGGTAATACCGCTAGTTTTTAGGTTTAAGTGCAAGTCAGTTTTGTGAATAAAGCTAAGATCCAGAGGCTCATCACTCCACTCGAAAGTTTTTTTATTCGCCTCTTCATCAGCGCCAGCAGATTGCCCTTTATTACTAGCATTAGTTTTATTATCAGTAATTTTGTAATTATTAAAATTGATACTTCCAGTATAAATAGCAATTTTATAACTTGGTTTATATGGCCCTATATCAGCTAGAAAATTAAGATGCGCTTCAATACCATCAAATAACAAAGAAACGTTTCTGGCTTCAAATTGGTCATCACCAACATAATATGTACCGTCAGCTGCCAGTAGTCCTTTGGTATTGTCATCAAAAATATCAAATTTGGCTGATACCTCAAATGGATTAGGGCCAGGTTTTAAGGAAGTATTAAGATTAATACTTGATATTTTTATAGTCTGGTGATTCCTATCGTCAACAAAATTAACACTAGCATTTTCAATTTTTATACTATTGAAAATAAGGTTACTAAATGTTGGCTCATGAGGCTCCATGCCTTCTTGTCCTTCAGCATGTACATCATTATGGGCAACATCAATATGAACCAGTTTTTGCTCAACCCAATTAGGCTTACCATTCTCCATTATGTGAAGATTGAAAACTGAATCTACCAGCTTAAAACTATCCACTTCCAGCCTTTTGCTAAATAGCGGGATAAACTTTACCTTAATAATTAATTTTGAAGTGGTGAAAATATCTGGCTCACCTTTAATTGGGGATGCAAAAGATGCATCATTTAAGGTAAGTGATATATTAGGCAAAACAGTGAGAGTTATTTTACCTGCAACCTTAACATCACGTCCGCTTTTTTCCTTAACCAGGTTCAGTATGTTATCTTTATACTGGTTTATATCAAACCAATATGGCACAGATAACAACGTTCCAAATAAAACAAGAATAAGCAGTGATGCAATAATCAATATCTTTTTCATACCTAGAACCTGTCTAATTTTACTTAATTGGAATTTAAGCGCGCATTTAACTCCTTACCAGCCCTGAAATAAAGTGCAGACCTTTCACCCAGCTCTACCACATCATTTGTGCGCGGGTTTCTTGCAACCCTTGCTTTACGCTTTCTTATAGTAAAAGCACCAAATCCACGCAACTCAACACGGTTGCCTTCAGCTAAGGCTTTAGATATATCATCAAAAATAGTATCTACCAAAATTTGTATGTCCTTTAAAAACATATTAGGAAAACGTTCTGCCATCCTTCTTACTAATTCTGATTTAGTCACTTGTATCTCCTATTCAACTTCATATTTATTATTATGGTTTACTATGGCCTCCATAATGCCATTATTCCACTACCTGAAAATTCTGCAATATATGCGTTGCTACCCATTACTTTGGTATAGATTTTTTCCCACAGCTTCTTTTCAGGCTCTAGATCTATATCTTTTACAGGCAAT
>JAJFBO010000262.1 GCA_020697025.1 Burkholderiales bacterium | reverse complement strand
ATTATCTGATAGAGGAAAAAAATAAATTAAATAATGATATTATACGCTTAAAACGGGCCAGGAAAGAGCAGCATGAATCTTTGATGCAAGAACAAAAACGTGCCAAAAGCAGCAGGGAACAAGGTGAAAAACATATACGTGAGCGCAAATGGCCTACTATAACTTCTGGTGCTAAAGCAAGACGTGCGGGGACTACGGCGGGTAAAAATAATGCTTACTTAAATCAGATAAAATCCGATATTAGTCAAAAGTTAGATGGATTATGGCAGCCTGAAGAAATCAATTATTCATTTGAATTAAATACAAAGTATATAAGTAAAGCAATTGTAACCATTAATGCTGGTAGTTGTAGTTATGAAATTAATAAACCAATACTTAAGCAGATTAATTTAAACATTTTTGGGAATGAGCGTGTTGCAATTGTCGGCGCCAATGGAAGTGGTAAATCTACTTTAATAAAAGCAATTATGAATGATAAAAAAATTAGTCGGGAAGGGGAATGGCTAATCCCAAATTTATGTGATGTTGCATATTTAGACCAGCATTATAATAATTTACCTAAAATGCAAACTATTGCCCAATATATATCAAGCTTGATGCCATTTTGGAATCAAGCAGAACTTAGAACTTTCTTAAATAAATTTTTGTTTCGTAAAAATGAAGAAGTTAATAATTATATTAAATTTTTATCTGGTGGTGAATTAGTCAGGTTAAGTTTAGCAGTAATTGCTCTTAAAACGCCAAAACTACTTATACTTGATGAAATAACTAATAATATAGATTTAACTACCCGAGAACATATTATCCAGGTGTTAAACTCTTATCCTGGAGCAATGATGGTAATTAGCCATGATACAAATTTTTTGCAAGAAATTAAAATCACAGCAAATTATGATGTATCAAAATGGGCTTAAGCTTGATATTCTTATATATCTATATTTTACATAAATTTATTTTTTAAAATTGATATTTAAAGCTTGGGGCAAAATGCTAGAATAATGGATATTAACAGATAAATACAATAGTTATGACTACACCACACCCTATACAACAAATTAGTTTTACCCATAGCTCAAATGCTTTTGTAGTAGAGGCAAGTGCTGGTACCGGTAAAACCTGGACTATTGAACGCTTGTATATTAAAGCATTATTAGAGGCGTCTAACCCTTCAGAGAATAATAATTTATTAGGCGTTCATAATATCCTTGTAGTAACATTTACCAATGATGCAACTGATGAACTTAAAGAGCGGTTATATTCACAAATCGAAAAAACGATAAGCCTTATCATTTATTTGCATAATCACCCTGATTATTCTATTGCTGCAGATGACATTTTTAGCAGTTATTTACAATCAAGACATGAAAGTTATAAAAAAGACGTAGTATTATTAACTAGGGCGTTGCAAAATTTTGATCAGGCTGCTATATTTACCATACATGGTTTTTGTAAAAAGGTTTTGCGGGATTATCAGTTTGAATGTAGAGTCAATCCTGAATTTGAATTGGTAAAAGATAATTCAGAAATATTTAAGCAAATAGTTTTTAACTTTCTTCGTAGTGAAATACTTACAGCAAAGCATTTTGCGGATAATCTTGAAATAGTAATGAATAATTTGGATGATTTTTTTACTGGTAGTTATACTCAGTCTTTAGTTGATAAAATTGTCAATAAATTACCTAAAGATTTATTTAAAATCAATCAGGGCTGCTATGTAATTAAATATCAATTTAAAGCTCCGCAAGATATAAATTTCTTAGTAACAGAAATAAACCCCGCAGAAAAACCACACTATAAAGCCCAACTTCTAGCATATATAACTAATTATATCTATGAACGTTATCTGCTACAAACAAAGCAAACTATTTCATATGATGAATTAATCCAAAAAATGGCTGATTCGCTAGTTAATTGCCCTGAATTGGTAAATAAGATATTTTATAAATATCCAGTAGCTTTTATTGATGAGTTTCAAGATACTGACTTGCTGCAATGGAAGATATTTAGTAAAATTTATCAATTAGATTTAAGTGGAAATCCTGACGAGCGCTCAAGAGGAAACGTTGTAGTTGTAGGTGACCCGAAACAGGCAATTTATCGCTTTCGTGGTGCTGATATTGATACTTATATTGAGGCTAGAAATAAAATTCCTCAGCACCTAAACCTGTTGCATAATTATCGTTCGCATGAAAATATTATGAATTTTATTAACCAAGTATTTGATTTATCCAACCAGAATTCTGTAATCAATAATAGTTTTTTAGGAAACGAGATTAATTATTCACACATAATTGCTAGTGCCAAAAATTCTACAAATCATATACCGTCTAAACAAGAACTTGAGCAAATACTTACTAAATCTAATATTGGGCAAAATATCTATAATGAGGAAGTACAAGTAGTCACTATTCGTGGTGCTACTAAAGCAATTAGGAATAATCAAATTCTAAGAGCTATGACCTTCGAAATATTAGCACTACTAAATGCTACTCCACAATTAAAAGGTAAAATTGCGGTCTTGGTAACTAAAAACCGGGAAGCTCAGGAGCTGGTTAAATATTTTGCCAGGTTTGGTGTAAAAGCGGCTGAATTAAAACTAGGTAATATTTTTGCCACAAAGACGTCAGGCGAGTTATATAGTATTTTAAGCTCCTTATTAGATGTAGCCAACCGCCAAAATTTTATGCGGGCTATTACCACCAAAATATTTAATATATCATTAACTAG
>JAJFBO010000261.1 GCA_020697025.1 Burkholderiales bacterium | reverse complement strand
TGAACTATTTTAGATTCATGTATATAATTAATCTATTGTTTTTGATTATTATTGTTCCCTTTATAAAAACACTGGCTATCTTTACCAGCAATAATATATTTATAAAACCGGTAGTAAAATTTCTGGGTTATCGCTTTAATTCTCATAACTTTACATTCTTAAATTTCTATAGGCCTGTTTAAATTTTTTAAGTAGAAGCAGCCCTTTTGCCGGGATAAAAAATAATGGTATTATTTTTATGTAATATATAGGAAACAACCAGCAAAGTTGTGTAACTTCTTTAAATAATGGTAAAATATTTACCTTGCCATTTGCTTTCATATTTTGTAAGTTGGCAAAAATACATTGTCCACATACCTGATTACCATGCCAAAAATAAATCCAGGATCTCTTGCCAAAAACAGCACTAGCTATATCATAATAAGCGTAATCCAAGCGTAATCTTTTTATATATCCTTGGGCGCCTGGTTCTAATGCTGAATCATTGCCAGATCTCCAACCAACCATAAACTGCGATAAATAAATCCATTTAGGGTTTTCCTTAACAATATTAGCTAGAATGTATAAATGGATATATCCATTATAATATTTTGTTATATCTTGCTTCGAAATAGTCTCATCCCATATTTTTTTCCTGATTATCTGGGCAGATATAAAACTGAAACTTTGACCAAGCTTTATATATGTATCAGCAACTGAATTTACAATAAAATCTTTATCCGATCTAAAGGAAGTGTTTCTAATCTTTTGCGTGAAATTTGAGTCATAATTTTGTACATTTACAGTTATTCCCACAGTTTCCGCATGCTGCTGTAAATATTTTACAATTGCTGCTATAGCTTGTGGCTCAAACCTATCATCACTACCAAATAACCAGCAGTATTTTCCGTTGGCAATATCTAGGCTGTGTAAAAGATTTCTGTCAAAACCTACATTTTCATGGTTACAGGTATAAACAATATTTTTATAGCGCTGCATATAACTTGCAACCAAGATATCCGTACCATCATTAGATGCATTATCACTGATACAAATTTCAACATTATTCCACAAAGCACCTTCATCTAACTGCAAAATAATATTATTTAGCAAATATTCCAACTCACTTTTTCTATTGTAAACTGGTATACAAATTGAAAGAATTACGTGTGACATAGTAAATACTGCTTTCAAATTATTAAATTATTTGGGAAATTATGATAAGCTTAATAAGCTAAATATATAATCTTTAGTTGTAATACAATAAGAACGCAAATTACATTTTATCCAATACCAGTAATTATATATGCTTTGCATAATTAGTTGAGATAATAATAAGCCCCAAATTTGCAGATGCAACACAAAACAAAAAAATAAAACCATTAAAATGGTACCAATCGTTGATATCAGGTAAGACTTATACATATCAATTTTATCTTGAACTACTAAGCTTGTCATGTGATTACTTAGCTGAACTTCTAAAAAAGTAGTAAGGGAAATTACTATTAAATATGTCCAGGGTAAAAAAGGGTGCTTAACGTTTATTAACTGGACTAATATATTGCCAAAAAAGATTATAACTATAGATACAAATAATATGATAAATAATGATATTCTATTTTGCTTAAAAAATAGTTTTTGCAATCTGGATTTATCACTTATAAAATATGCACTCATATCCGAATAATTATTACTAACTGGAACTATTGCTAAAGAAAAAGCAATTGCAAATACTTGTAGACTAAATAGGAACTGCGCTAACAAGTTAGCATCAAAAATAACAAAACCAGCAGTAAAAGCTTTAAACCTGGCGATAATAGTAATAGAGATTCCTATTAATGCCAACTTATAATTGGTGCTCCAAAACTGTTTTAAAAGCAGATAAAATTGATTCCGGTCAATTTTCTTATTTTTATCAAAATTTAAATGATTTTTTACCAGATTTAATAATAAAATTCTCTCTATTATTGTACTAATTAAAGCACCTAATATAATAGCAGGCAACCCTATAAAATAAACTAAAGCAGATTGAATTATTACTGCAGTTAACTTAGAAATGAGCAATACCCGGTTTACTCTATCAATATGTCCACGTCCAATTAATGCCGGCGATAAATAAGTAAAATAAATCCCTAGTAATATTGCCACCATATAACCTAACCAGTTAAGCTCATAATATATAAAATTTTTATGGTGTAGTGCAGTAAAATAATAAAGATAAACACTAAATCCAAACCCAAATATTATACAGGCAATAGCACATAAAAATCTATAATACTGACGCGCCATCACAAATAAATCACTAAGTAGGTCTACCTGCTTGTCGTTATTATTTATACTTAATGTTTTTAATCCTGCATCAGCATAGGAAAAATAGCGAACTAGATTAGGCGAAAAATTTAAATCGAGTAATTCAACAAAACCAATTGTACTAATAAACAATAAGTACATACTCAAATCAAAAGAATTTAAAAACTTTAGAAATAAAGGATATGAAATAAGTCCTAGCGAGACTTTAAATACTGAAGTAAATAATGCTAAAGTAAGGCTGTTTTTACGTTTAATTTCAATCATGTGCTTCTTATAATAATTATATTAGTCAATATAATAACATAATTCAATTATAATATGGGCACAAGGTATAAAGAAATGCATAGCAATACTTTTATAAGATATAATTTAACCTTTATGTTAGGAAATAAATGAAAAATATTTATCCAATTAATATGCTTAAAATTATAGTTTTAATAATCTTATCTTTAGC
>JAJFBO010000260.1 GCA_020697025.1 Burkholderiales bacterium | reverse complement strand
ATTTAATGACAATGAAAAATTATATAGCCAGGATAAAACAGTCCACCAGCTATTTGAGGAACAAGTTGTCAAAACCCCACATAGTATTGCAGTAAGATATGGGAACACTTCTCTTAGCTATAGAAAATTAAACGAAAAAGCAAATCAGTTAGCTAATCATTTGAGAATGAATTATGGTGTAAAAGGTGATGAGCTAATTGCTCTTCTTCTGGAAAAAAATGTGCATGTGTTAGTTGCCATATTTGGAGTGCTTAAAGCAGGCGGCGCGTATGTACCAATTGATCCAAATTATCCGGCGGATAGAATTAGTTTTATTTTAAGTGATACAAAAGCACAAATAATGATTACTGATTCCAAGTTTCATTCCCATGTAAGGCTACTAGATGATGGTTCAATTGAAAATAGTAAACCCAACCATTTTATTATAGGGTCAGATTCTCGCAAAGATATTAATTTATATCAAAATATTATCATAATAGATAGTAATGAATTTGTTCAGGTGCTAAGTGGTTATTCATCAGCCAATTTAGTGTCAAATATTGTTAGCAGCAATCTGGCTTATGTAATTTATACCAGCGGAACCACAGGTAAACCTAAAGGAGTGATGATAGAGCACAAAAATTTAGTTGCTTTTATTTTAGGCTTTGTCCAGTATCCTTTTGGTAATGAAATACCATTAAATATGTTGAGTACAACGAATTACGTATTTGATGTTTTTGCTTTGGAGTATATGCTGCCACTACTAAATGGCGGTATAGTCGATCTAGTAGATTTATTTAACCTCTCAGGCAAACTTAATTTATTTAAATATGATTGTATTCAAATCACGCCATCAAAAGTTGACTGGTTTATTAATTCAATAGATTACACAGTAGGTGCTGACTTAACACATAGGCTTAGGCTTCTTGTCGGTGGAGAAGCACTTAACCAGACTACATTATACAAATTAAATTCGTTATATGAAAAACTGCTTAGTGAGCAGCAAATTAATTGTGAAATAATAAATGTTTACGGGCCTACCGAAACTACTATATGGTCTGCTGCCAGAATATTGGATTTGCAGCATATAGCTGGTAATTTGGGCAATATAGGGAATTCATTAATTAATCAGTCAGTTTATATACTGGACAATAATTTAAATTTATTACCAGTAGGCGCAATAGGTGAAATTTATATAGGAGGCGCAGGCCTGGCGCGGGGATACCTGAATCAACCAGATTTAACCAAAGAAAAATTTATAGTTAACCCATTTAGAACTTATTATACCGGGCCTTATAATAGTAGTCAACGTTTATATAAAACTGGCGATTTAGCCAGATATTTAACTGATGGCAGCCTGGAGTATATAGGTAGAACTGATAATCAGGTAAAAATTAGAGGTCATAGAATTGAACTAAGTGAAATAGAAAATGTGTTAAATGAATATCCAGATATAAAGCAAAGTATTGTTTTAATTAAAAATAAACATTCTAAAGATGAAGGCCTTCTAATAGCATACTATGTATCTGGTATTAAACTTGATGAAGATTTGGTGAAAGCTCACTTGTTAAACCATTTACCATACTATATGTTGCCAACTATCTTTATTCATATTAACAAAGTGCCCTTAAATGCCAGCGGTAAGATAGACCGTAATGCTTTACCTGAAGCAGATCTTATAGAGCGTCCTAATTCAATACACCCACGTAATGAGTTAGAGAAACAGATCGCAGGGATATGGTCAGAGATTCTGGGAATTCCCTTTAAAGAAATTGGAATTAATGACAATTTTTATAAATTGGGTGGTAATTCACTACTTGTGATTCAATTAAAGAATAAATTAACTGACATTAAACAATTTAAGCATATTACAGTAGCAGATTTATTTAAATATACAACTATTGAACAACTAATAAAATTTGTTATGTACGATAATGCCAGTAAAACTGTAAAAATTAGCCAAAATAAATTAGATTATGAACCTGACATAGCTATTATAGCATTATCAGGCGCATTTTCTGGCTGTGAAAATATAGAAGAATATTGGGATTTAATCCGTCAAGGTCAAGAAGGTTATACCCGCTTGACAATAGAAGAATGTCAGGCCTTGGATGTACCGGCGTCAATAATAGAAAATCCAAACTTTATTCCGGTTACCGGCCACATACCAGATATTGATAAATTTGATGCTGCATTTTGGGATATTTCCCCCCTTGAAGCAAAAAAACTTGACCCACACATTCGCAAATTTCTAGAAATATGCTGGTTTTTATTGGAAGACTCAGGATATATAAATAAAAGAAGCGATTTAACAATAGGTGTATTGGCCGGCGGCGCTCATAACAGATATATGCGGAATTTGGGAAATAGTACAGGATCATTTTTAGATATATGGGAGGAGGCAAACTTAAGTGCTACTAGCTCATTTTCTACACAAGTTAGTTATTTATTGGGTTTAACTGGACCATCTATAAATATAAATACTGCGTGTTCAACATCTTTGGTGGCTGTGATTGAAGCATGTCATAAGCTGGCACAGGGAAATTGCGATATGGCTATTGCTGGAGCTGCTTCGCTATTAATGCCTAATGAAGTAGGATATGTTTATGAAGAGGGCATGATTTTTTCTAAAGATGGACATTGTAGAACCTTTGATGATAAAGCAACCGGGACAATAATTGGTTCGGGAGTGGGTGGGGTATTACTAAAGCGCTTATCAGATGCCAAGCGTGATAATGATCAAATTATTGCTGTAATAAAAGGTTATGCAAGCAATAATGATGGTAAAAGAAAG
>JAJFBO010000259.1 GCA_020697025.1 Burkholderiales bacterium | reverse complement strand
TATCCGGATATGGGTGTGAAGAGGTAAATAAGTTTTCATATTTAAGTTGCGTAGTTAGGTCGAATAAGGCATTGGTATTAGGCTGGTTCACATTTATATAATTATCTAATGTAAACATAGCCGGAAAAGATAATAAAGTATTGTTATTAACTATTTTTTCTAAATACCTGGCTTGAGATATAAACGTATTTTTAATTTTTGGCGTATCAATATAATAGACCATGGTGTCATATACAATCGAACTGCTAATTATAAAATAAATAATAATTAGTAGAGGCAAGGTAGTGAACTTTATAAGAACGCCTGGCTTTAAATTAAATAATGGCTTATCAATTGATAAAAACATTATAAACGGACATAAAAAGTAAAAATACCATAACGGATATTCAACCATACTATGTGTTATTGTTGTAGCGACCATACAAATAATAATTATGCTTTCTAAGCATGATTGTTTAATCAAGCCATAAAGTGACCATAAAATACCCAATAAAAGTATGGTTGTACCAATTAAACCTGTCTCGGCTAAAAATTGAAAGATCAAATTATGACAATTAGTAAATAGACCGCTATTCATTGGCGTATGTTTAAATAGAGGCTGTAAAAAAACACTTTGATGCGAGTATTCATTTAAACCAAACCCAAAAACCGGGTTTGCTTTAAATGTTAGCCAGGCTTTATGCCATTCAATTATTCTTCTTCCGGTACCATTATCTGCAGCAGTACTACTTAAGCGTTCTAAACCACTTTGGATTTGGTGGCTGTTATGGATATGAAAAATATTTTGAATAATAGGATAGCCGTACTCAAAAATGAATAATGCAAAAGAGCTGATTATTATTGTGATAAATAATTTACGTGAAATAGTATTACGGTTTAACCCAAAATAAATACCGCTTATTATTATTGCCAGGGCAAAGTAAATAAATACGCTGCGTGATGAAGCAATGGTAATGCTAAATACTAACCATAGCAAGATAGTATAAAAATTTGATTTTAGGATTTTATTGGTTAAGTAAAGGTAAATCAGACCAAAAACTGCCCAGCTAAGATAGTGGCAGTAGTGGTTGCGCTGCCCGAAATGGCCAAAAATATTTGTTGTTGGATGTGAGGCATCATAAAATATAAAATCTCCCAAAATATTATAATGTCCAGTATACTGTAAAAAACCAATCGCACTTTGTAACATTGCTCCAGTGACTAATGCCTGGGCAAAAATGGTAACTGTTTCGGGCAAACTATAAGTACTAACTATACTGCAAATTGAAATCGCCAGAATAGTACATAGAAAAAACTCCATAGCAGTAGCATAAGATAACCCATGAAATGAAATGTGCACTAGCTGCGGTTGAATCATAATATAAGCAGCTAATAATAATAAAGGTATGGTAACTTTTGGGATACTTATACTTTTACTGCAAAAAGTTACAATTAAAAATAAACTTATCACAGCCCATGCTTCAGTAGTTTCGGCCCAAAACTGGGGAAGGGGGTCATAATGTACATTATTTAATTGCGGGAGTATTAATATTACAAAAATGTTAATGGTAATTAAAAACTTAATATTTCGCGGAGTAAAAATTGACATGGGCAAAATTTCCAATAAATAAAGGTGCTGATTTTATCATAAGTTGTCTATAGACGGGTTTGATTATGGTATAATCAACGGCTTAATAAATTCTATAAAAAGATAACAGGATCATATAAATAATGAAAAAATCAAGTACGGTTAAACTAATTATAACCGCCTTAATTACAAGCATTGCATTAATAGGATGTGGCAATAAAAAGAAAGAAATTAAAATGCCGCCGCGTCACGTGGATGTGGAAGTAGTACGCCCGTATAATGTTCCATATAATCTGGATTATCCAGGCTCTGTGCAAGGGCTGGCAGATTTTTCAGTTATACCAAGAGTCAGCGGTACTATCTTTAAGCAACTATACGTTGAAGGTAGTATGGTCAAAAAAGATCAGGTTTTATATGAAATTGATAAACGGCCATTTCTAAATCAATTGGCAGCAGATCAGGGGCAGTTGTTTAAAGATACCGCAGCAATGGTGGAATATAAATCGATATTAGATCGTTATACCCGGTTATATCAAATTAATGCAGTATCAAAGCAAGATATCGAAACTGCTACAATTAGCTATAAAAGCGCAGTAGGTATGGTACAAACAGATAAGGCGCTAATTGCCCAGGATAAATTAAATATAGAGTATTGTGAAGTGCGCTCGCCTGTTGACGGAGTCATTTCTGAACGTCAGGTTACAATTGGACAAATGGTTACTGCTTATCAGACAGTATTGAATTATATTAATAGTAAGAATAGTTTATATATTTTGTTTTCGGTGCCTGAAAATGACCGTTTAGTTTTGCAGCGTGGAGTAGATTCTGGCAAAATTTCAATCCCAAATAATTTGAAATTTGATATGGGTTTGCAGTTAGCTGACGGGAGCATGATGGAAAAAGCTGGAATGGTTAATTTTTTTGATACCAGAATTAGTTTACAAAACGGTACCTGGAATATGCGTGGGGACATCAACAATGAAAAATTGCCGACTAAATTATTATCCGGCCAATTTGTACACGTATACTTGACAGGAGCTAAATTTGTAAATACTTTTGCAATTCCGCAATCTGCAGTTTTTAGGGATAATAAGGGGGCATTCGTATATATTCTTGGTCAAAATAATAAAATCGAAAAGCGTATTATAGATACTGGTATGATGACTGGAATTCTATGGGTTATAAATTCAGGTTTAAAAAATGGCGATAAAGTTGTAGT
>JAJFBO010000258.1 GCA_020697025.1 Burkholderiales bacterium | reverse complement strand
AATGTTTTTGAGGATGTAGAAAATTATTAGCAAAACACTGCACCATATAAGGAAATCTTTATAAGACTGTGTGTGAGAGTTGGCGAAAATCATATTTAGCCACTGATTGCTTTGAATGATTTCAGGCTTATCAATTATTGCAATTAATGGCATTATTAGGCCAACACCTAGCATTTCCAGTACTGCGGAGATCAGAAGAAGTATTACAAAAATAACTAATTTCCTACCACTGTTGGATGGGAAAAGTGTGCGGACTTTTTTATATGTTGAATCCATAGTTTATAAGAAATTCTGTTCAATAACTTTTATATATTCGCTTATCACCTTTGCAGGGTGAAATTTTTCCGCAGTTTTGGCAATTTCATTTCTGTTCCAATTGCGAGAAAGTGCTAAATCAATTTTTGCTGTGAGCTCTTCCTCATTTCCTGTTTCGACAAGATAGCCATTTATTTCGTTTTGTACAATCTCTGATGGACCAACCGGGCAGTTAAAGGATACAACTGGTTTTCCACAAGCAATTGCCTCTGCCAAAACCTGGCCAAAACCTTCAAAATCTGATGTCATTACCAATAAAGACGCTTTTTGCAGATATGGCAGTACATTTTGCTGGTTGCCTTCAAATGTTATTTTTCCTTGCAAGTTAAGTTGTTCTGCAAGGGCTTTTATTTCATCTAGCATAGGACCATCACCTACTATCCTAAGTGTGGCGTCTTTGTTGCTAATTTTGGCGAAGTTGCGGATTAACTTATCAGGGCCTTTATGTTTGTTGATGCGTCCTATGAAAATAACTTCCTTATTGATAGTGTTATCATAATCAGTGTTAAAAAATTTTTCGTCTATGGTAGGATAGATGACACTAATTTTATTTCTTGGAACTGAATAATTTTGTACCATATCATCTATCATTGCATTGCATATTGCGATTATATGATCCGCTTTAGGTAAGAATATTTTGTAAAAAAAAGTATGTAATTGGCGGGTTAAAAAGCTTTTTGTGTAGTGTAGTTGTCCGGTTATGAAAGTTGAGTTTATTATAATTATTTTATGATTCATAGACATAATTTTTCGTAAGAAAATACATACGCAACCAAATTCTTTAGCAAATACTATAAGATTTTTTGGAGTAGATGATTGAATATAATTTCCAACTGCTACTGTCGAGTTTAGTACATAAGGTATTTTTCCAAAAAATGAACCAGGCCTTTTAACACCTAAAAATCTTATGGTGACATTTGACGAGATGTTAAATGGTGATTGTGTATCCTGGCCTACAATTATAAGAGAAACAGCAATACCTTTCGCAGCAAGATTATTTGCTAAAACAACTGCGGCATGTGATGTGCCGCTATGATTCAGGTTGTACAACAATATATTTAAGGTTTGCATTCTTTCGCGCAGTACTTTAGGTTTTAGCCAATATTAAAAGTGCTGTTATTATAAGGGAATAGTTATGAATTGGAAATTTAAATCATTGGCATTTAATGTATTTCAAACAATGCCATTTGGTGATTATGCTTATGATACGGTACAAAAATACATTACAAAACGATTTCGGAGACAATATTTTCCTATAGGAGAAACGGCTAAATATTTCATTAGTAATACAAAAAATCTTTTATCAAACTATAAAGGGGATGTATCTAAAGCTGTATACTATGAGTTTGGTGCCGGCAGGGATTTATATAGCAATTTTATAAATTATTGCTGTGGTATACAGAATCAAATAGTAGTTGATATAAATCCGCTAGTAAGAAAAGAATTGGTCAACGGCCTTATAGAAGAATTAAAATCAGCCTTATCTTTACCTTCTGAGCTTATCAGGAAGCCGGAAAGGCTTATAACAGGTGATTTGATTGCACAGCTTAAGGACTTATACGGAATTGAGTATATGGCTCCTATGGATGCGGCTAATATTAAAATACCAAACAAGTCCATAAATATGATTGCAACAACTGATACGTTAGAGCACATACCTGCTAATGATTTAAGGAATATACTTGCCAGATGCAGGGAACTTTGTAGTGATGATGCTATTATAAGTATGCAGGTTGATTATAGTGACCATTATTCGCATAGTGATACTAATATAAATCCATACAATTTCTTACAATATGGGGATAAAGAATGGAGGTTATATAATCCATCTATGCATTACCAAAATAGGCTAAGGCACAGTGACTATATAAAATTATTTGAGCAAACCGGTTTTAAAATTGTAGAAGAAAGAAGCTTCGCACCCAACGAAGCGTTTGTGTTATTAGATAGTGTTAATCTGGATAATAAATTTAAAGGCTATGAGAAGGATGACCTTCTAAAAACAAGGGGTGAGTTTGTTTTAATTCCTGGTTAATTATACCGTGGATCTACTTTCTTTAAAATTTTAGTGACGATCTTATTTGCTGCTCTTGGCAGTATGCCTTTAATAAGCGGTACTGCTACCCCAATATAGCTCATAGGTGATGCCCCAACTAAATAACAGCCTTTCCAGCCAATTTTTACCTGAGTGATCAAAGCTTTAAAGTTGTTTTTTCTGAAATATTCATCGGCAAAACGATATTGTAATAAGTTTTCTGGTATATTGGCAAAATGAAGTCCGGCTTTTGCACAGCGGAACCATAATGCATAATCTTGTCTCCGTTTTTCATTGCCGTAGGAACCAGCTTTTACCAGAGAGCTTTTGCGCATAAAAACTGTTGGGTGGATGATAGGGCAGGTCCAGATATACTTTGTTATTTGGCTATGCTCGGTTGGCATTTTGCGCTGGCCTATTGGTTCATCATGTTCGCTT
>JAJFBO010000257.1 GCA_020697025.1 Burkholderiales bacterium | reverse complement strand
GACAGAGTAAATATTACATATTTGACATCGTTAAATTCACGATATAAATCCATGCCGGTATCTATTCCTAGATGGTATAAATAGTCTACTGGCAGGTTTTGGAAGTACGGGTTAATTTTATCTTTATTCATTGAGTTGGGCAGTTCCTTTACCCGCCAATGGGGTAATAAAAAATTTAATGATATCTTATTAATGTGTTATTATAGCGCTGCTAATTTTATGAGGAGAAAAATTATGCAGGTTAAAAAAATTTTGGTAATTATATTATGTATATTCGGCAGTTTTGTTTCTGCTTCTGCTACCAATTATATTATTGATTCATCTCATACAAGTGTCACCTGGAATATCAGCCATTTTGGCTTTTCCAAGCCATCCGGTAAATGGATGGTGGAAAGCGGGGTAATTACTTTGGATGAAAATAATTTAAATAACAGTAAGGTAACAGCAACAATCCAGGTTGAAGACATTAATTCCGGGATTCAAAAACTTGACCAGGAATTAATTGGCAAACAATTTTTTGATGCACCCCGGTTTCCAACAGCAGTCTTTGTAAGTACCAATGTCAAACAAAAATCAGCGAACAAATTAATTGTTACAGGAAATTTAACATTACATGGCATAACTAAACCTGTAACTTTAAATGTTACCCTAAATAAATTAGGCATGCGCCCTGTAGTCATGCAAAAAGGGGCAGGTTTTAGCGCAGCAGCTGTAATTAAGCGTTCAGATTTTGGTATTAAAGCATACCTGCCCGGTCTAGGCGATATTGTTAATTTACTTATTGAAGTAGAAGCAGCAATACCTGCAAAAGACCCTAACTAAGTATGGGACTATAATTTTTATTGATCTTTTATCAGTTTTCCACGGTTAGACCATGAATATTGGTTTTTGAGAAGAGTAGTTCTGAAACAATTTTTTTCAGTAAAAAAAATTAAATGAGTTGTATATATACAACTCATTTAAATATAATATTCTAATTATTCTTTACAGAAGAATTTATATTAAAAAAATTACATACGCTTTTTTTCATACTTTCCCAAAGTTCAGGTTTTTTAGCTTTAATATAATAAGCTGCACCAATCATCAATAATAATTTTTTCATAAATAATCCCTACAAAAGTGTTTGTTTATTTAAATACCAACTTTAATATAATCATGAATTTCCAATTATTTAAAATAGCTTGAATCTTTTCAAGTTATTTTTGTATAATTCAAATATTAGTAATTTTAGTTAACATATTATTATTTAAAATAAAATTATATGTCAAATCCAAAACTATTTTATATCTTTAAAAAAGGAATAAAAATTCACAATTATACTTAAAGTTGATATTATATGATTATACCCCATTTGAGTAAATTTAACAACCATAAGATTAAAGCTAAATTTATAAACATAAATCTTAGGTAGTGCTGTGCTAGTTCTCTTTTTATTAATCCAACTTTTAAGAATAATAATCTGGTGGATTAACTTATACATTTAGTATAATTTTTAAAAGGTAAAAATATTTATTATTCTTTAGAGTCGCTTGATTTTTCTTGTACAGTAACTGATGTAGTACCCATCGGATCAGGCTTTGAGGTTTTCATGATTTGACACGTCATATAAGCAATAACTACCTTATTCTTGTAATCATGTTCATCTCTAATAACACTAACTTTGTATTCAAATAAACCAGTTTCTGGATTACGTTTTATATTCTCAAATTTCCATTTATCTTCTAATTTCCTTTCTTTACTTTTATGTAAAAAAGGGTGGTTATGAGGGCGAGAGTAACTTACTTCAAAATTATGATAAGTTCCTCCACTTATAGGTGAATATAATCTAGCCGTAAATGTCCCAATAAGTTCCTCATCAGCAAAAAGCATTACCTCATCTTCCACCGTTGAGTTAGTACTCCGAATAGACATCCATATAGATGCAATCTGGGGAGCTAGAGCAGGTTTATAGGATCTTAAAATTTCGACAATATTTGACTTATCTTTATCATTAAATGTACATATTCTTTCAGCATACGAAGTATTTATCGTCATATATAATACAATAAACATACCAGGAAATATTTTAAGCCAACTAGTTTTCATGTTTTATTCCTTTTTATAGAGTATTTATAAATCATAAATCAAATTTTGTTAAGAGTCAATTTTTACATAAGCATTGTTTTTGAAATAATAGTATGAAATCATTACTTGCTGTTGATAGTGTATACCAACTTAAAAGAAAATGCTATACGGAATTTCCGTACAGTTGCTTTGGATAGTTCGCACTTAATATCGTCATATTAATTGTTACATAAGATAATTTAGTTTAAAAAATATCGGGTGGAAAATTTATAATTATGAGATTTTGACTATAATTATTGAAAACCCAATTTTCAATAATTATATAACCTGTGTGCATATCTTTAAAGGTAAAATTAAAAGAGCTGTAAACTACAGCTCTTTTAATAGACAATATATAAATTAAAGTATTAATTTTTTACGGAGAAATTAATACTATACTTTAAGAGAATGATGAACTTCCTGCCATTTAATCAAATCTGCCTGAATTTCTTCGTATTGCTTATGCAATAAGTTTAATACTAACGGTTCTTTAATTTCATTCATTGTATCTTTATAAACTTCAAGTAAATGTTTTTCGCCACGTTCAACTTCCTTTAAAATAGAAACTTCATCTTTACCGGTAATAAGTGACTTCAGGTCAACAAATACTCTATGCGCCGCCCCCGCTACAGTACCCCCTGAAGTAGGCTGTACTTCGCTGTTAACAAATAACTGTTTTATTGCCTGTATCATAGTGGTTCTTTGAG
>JAJFBO010000023.1 GCA_020697025.1 Burkholderiales bacterium | reverse complement strand
AGAGTTAAATCTTAAATATTGTCCTGAAAAAGCATTAATAGATCAAGATACTAGCATAACATTATTTAAAGCGTTGAAATCACCAATAAATGATGGAGATAATTCATTGAATGCTATTGTTGATTATTATACTTTTGGTAGAAATAATAATGGTTTAGATGAAGTTCTTACTAATAAATTTAATTTAGTACCAATTAATTCTACTCATTTTGGATGGATAGAGGATAAAATGTCCGTAGAACTGATTGGTAAATATATTAATCGTTCAATTAGTATTTCTTAAAGAGTAAAGCATGTTATTCCGATGGTCTAAAAAATATAATATTTTATTTGTAGTAAGTCTATTAATTTTTATTGATGCAATAGGTATTGGACTTATATTACCAATGATGCCAAGGTTATTTTTCTCAAAGAATATTGGCCTTGGCATGTCTATACCACCAGGTACACTCAATTTTTTTTATGGTTTAACTATAGCTATATTTCCTTTGTTAGCTATGATAGGTATGCCTGTATTTGGTAATTTATCTGATAAATTTGGTAGAAAAATAGTTTTGCTATGGGGAATGTTTGGTTTAATTCTTGGTTATTTAATATGTATTCTTGCGCTCATTTTTAATAATATTTATATATTTTTATTTGCTAGGATAATATCTGGTTTTAGTAGTGGAACTTATGCAGTTTGCTATGCCGTGGCTATGGATCATACAGGGAATGAATTACAAAAAATACAATGGTTAAAATATTTGACACTTTTTCATGTGGCAGGGTTTATACTTGGCCCAGCTTTATCATCATTTGTACCCGACACATATAATTCATCTTTAGTATTAATAATACCATTCATAATTGCAAGCGCTATTTCTTTTATTAATTTTATATTAATTATATTTTTATATTCTGATTCTAAAGTCATAGTAAGAAAACCTGAACAAATAAATTCAAATCTGAAACAAAGTATATTAGCAATTACTTTTATATTTAGACAGAAGTTTGGTGGGTTTCTATATGGTTATATGTTGTTTAACTTAGGATTACAGGTTTATATTCAAGAGCAATCATTATATTTGATGAAAATGTATAATTACACTACAAAACAGATTGGTGTATTTTATATTATAATAGGTATTTCGGCGACTGTAAGCATGTTTATAGTGCATCCGAGAATTAGATCTAGATATAACGCAACTTTTCAAGTAAAAACAGGCATGTTTTTAATGGGTTTTTTTCTTTTAATGCATATGTTTTTAATTACTGAGGTCAGAATACCTTTGAGCTGGAAGGTTGTTTGTACTTGGGCAATAAGTATATTAGTTTATGTGTTAGATCCTTTTGTAGCACTAAATATGAAAAGAATATTTTCTGATATGGTTCCTAATGATAAGCAGGGTAATCTCATGGGAGCATTGGGTCAAATTGAATCATTAACTACCGTAGCAGGTACACTATTAATGTCTTTTTTTCTATATTTTGGTAACAATCTTGGTGCCGGTATTTCTGGCTCTATATTGTTAATTGGTTTTATAGTAATTAGTTTTGCTATAAATACATTTATTTAATAGTAATAATATTTTTTAAGAAATAATAAAAATGAATAACCTAATTAAATGTTTTATGTTAATAATATTTTGTTTGCCTATTTTTTTAATTGCACAAACATTATCTCCGGATAGTTACCTTGTTAGCCCGTCTGGGGCTTTCAATATAGGGTTTGTTGATTATCACTGGATTAATACAGATGCTTGTCCTAGTGAGTTTGCAGCAGTTGTTAATAAAAATAGTTTTAGCCAAAATAATCCCAATCACTGTAATGAAGTAAGAATACGGGTATATTATCCGACGAATGAAAGTGGGGCTTCCAGATATGAGCCACGATCAGATTTTATAAAAATGGTAGGGGAATATTATAAGAATGCTAGTGTAGATGAAATAGATCAGATAAATCATTTACAAAGCTTTTCAATACCAGAGGCAAAAATTGTTAAAGGCAAATATCCAGTTATATTCTTTACATCTGGTTATGATGTTTCACCACAGATGTACGAAAATATATTAACCACATTAGTAAGTTATGGCTATATTGTTGTTGCAATAAATAGTGAATTTTTAAATGGAGGTTTTAAATTATCTAACGGAAATTTTGTTAATAGTTATTTACCCAAAACTAAAGAAGGTGGAAAGTCGCTTTTTATGATAAATTGGCAAGATTTATCTTTTATCTATAAGCAAGTTTTAAGGAAAAAATTGTCAACATCTATAACTAATTCAATAGACTTTCAACATGTTGGACTCCTTGGACATTCTCTAGGAGCTGGTACAGTTGTACATTTTGCAGAAAAGCAGAAGGTCCAAGCTGTTGTTACTCTGGATTTAGCCTGGGATAATATATATCCAAATCCTTCGGACCGAGATTTTAAAGCTCCTTTTCTAGAAATGTTTTCTTCTGAAATATATTTAAAAAATAAGTCAGGAAATTTTCCATATTTATATAAAAATAACCCATTAAGAAAAGACAAATATATTTATATTTTACGTAATAGGCTTGATCCAAATCAAAATAAATATACATTGCATATGAGTTTTTCTGATCAAGCGACTCTTGCATATCTTCCTGTAATAAGTAAAGCAGCCCAGGTAGCGAATAATAATCCTGATAAAAGATTTAATGGTTTAGGTAATGGTTGGAATATTGCTGCTGCTGTTAATGAACAACTTTTACTTTTTTTCAATCAATATCTTAAAGTAAAAAATACTACGCACAGAGTTTCAGATAATTAAATAAGTTATGCCAGCCAAATCTTATATATCCAAACAGGTATGTTTAATGAATGTTTAAAATAAGATGCATAATGCTAGTATTACATATTTAGAAATTACACATTGCATAGATTTTGGTTGCATATTATTAAAGAACTGCCCCATCCATCCTTAAGCCAAGTGCCCCACTAAAATTAAAACAAACATCCCACTTAAGAGGTAACTTAATAAGTTATGGGGCAGTAATAATATGTGAGGCACTTGTAATAATCCAAATCAAACCAAGTGCTTATTTGCTGCATAATTGTCTCTACATAAATTCCATTCTTTTATTATCATCTTAGACTATTCATTAATATGGCTAATAGAGGCCATTATTTCATTAACGTTGTAATTGATGTTTTGTACTCATTTCAAATGCATTTTTCTAAAATACTAAAAAATAGTTGTATAAATCTTTGATGTATGTTATATTATCATCTGTCAAATATGATAAATAATATACATATATATAATATGGTTTTTATAACTAAGTCTTTTATACTTTCACGGATGCAGTTAGGTTATACCTAAATATATAAAATTGGCAGACTAATCAAAAATCAAAATAATAAAAAGTAGCATATGGTAAAGAATTTTTATCTATAATTTAACTGACAATACTGCTGATAATTATTATATTATCAAAAGTTATCAGCAAAAATATTTTTTAATGAGTCAGATGGTATCTTTTATTTATTTAGACTATCATAATCCAATAAATAGTTTATGACTTTCTATGGAATAATGATAATGTTAGCTGCTATTTTGATAAAACCCGAGAGATATTTGAATGTTAAAGGGTAGAGTTAGATTAATATGGAGCAAGTCATAGAAATAAGCACAAAAACACACTTATGTGAGAAGAATCTTTTAAACAAAGAAGAACGTTTCAATTTAGTGGTCAAATACAATCAAATCGATAAAAGCTATCAACAAAATAAACTTATTCATCAGTTATTTGAGGAGCAAGCAGCAAAAACCCCAAATAATATTGCGGTAGTTTATGAAGACATACAACTCACATATAGTGAGCTAAACCAAAGGTCCAATCAATTAGCTAATTATTTAAGAGCTAATTATGATATTAAAGCTGATGATTTAGTTGCACTTTGTCTGGAGAGAAACGAGCATATATTAATTGCTATACTTGGGGTATTAAAAGCAGGTGGAGCATATGTACCGATAGATCCAGGATATCCAAATGATAGAATTAATTTTATATTAAAAGACACCAAAGCTAAAGTATTAATTACTGATATTAAATGTTATTCCTTAGCCATTTGTCATTCCCACGTAGTTGTGAATCTAGATCATTGCATTTCTAATGCGTATGTGTCCAAGGATGACCGGATAGCTATCCTAATAATAGATAACAAAGAGTTTATACAAATTTTGGGAAAATATTCTATAACTAATCCAGAGTTAAATATAAATAGTGGTAATCTAGCTTATGTTATCTATACCAGTGGTACTACAGGAAGGCCCAAAGGCGTTATGATTGAACAGCGTCAGCTATTATTGTTTATACTTGGGTTTATGGATCGGGTATTTAATAGAAAAAATCAGCAACTAAATTGCTTAAGTACAACAAACTATGTATTCGATATATTTGGTTTGGAATATATTATTCCGTTGATAAATGGTAATTATGTGGAATTGGCTAACTTAGATAAATTTTTAAATTTATCTTGCAGAATTGATATAAGTAGATATGGCTATATTCAATTAACTCCATCAAAGATTAATTTATTGTTTGAGCAAATATATATTAAATCTAAAAAGAAAAAAGAAATAAACATTTTAATTGGTGGTGAGGCGCTAGTTCGTAAAGATGTCAAATTTATTCATGAATATGCAAGTAATCATAAAAACATTAGATTTAATATTATTAATGTCTATGGACCCACGGAGACAACGATTTGGTCAACTTATGCAAAATTAAATAAAGATAATATTATTTCTATAGGCCAACCACTGCCAAATGAAAAAGCTTACATTTTAGATAAATGCATGCTGCCAGTTCCGAAAAGGGAAATTGGTGAATTATATATAGGTGGTGAAGGTTTAGCCCGTGGGTACCTAAATCTTCCAGAATTAACTAAGGAACGCTTTCTCTCAAATCCATTTCAGTCGGCAGCCCAAAAAATATCTAATATAAATGCCAGAATCTATAAAACTGGGGACCTGGTGCGTATGCTACCCGATGGTAATATCGAGTATATTGGTCGGAATGATTTCCAAGTTAAAATTCGTGGATTCAGAATTGAATTAGGTGAAATAGCGTCGCAATTAACTGCTTATCCAGAAATAAAACAAGCGGTCGTATTAGCTTTCGAAAATCCAGATGTGGATTGTAATGTAACCAGTAATAAGTATTTAGTAGCTTATTATGTAGCTAAGGCTAAGTTAGATGAAGCGGCTATTCTAAAATACCTAAATCAAGGGCTACCTGATTATATGGTACCAAGGATTTTTGTTTTTTTAGAGAAATTACCATTATCTATTAATGGTAAATTAAACAGTAAGGCGTTACCAAGACCAGATATTAGATCCAAATATATAATTCCACGTAATAAATTGGATAAGGCATTAGTTACTGTATTTGCAAGGGCTTTGACTTTAAATCCGGATAAATTGTCTATTAATGCTGATTTTTTTCAACTTGGTGGTAATTCTATATTGGCAATTAAGTTAATAAACCAGCTTAAGAAACAGATTCCAAATGTAAAACTATCTGTCGCTGATATTTTTAAATATAAAAATATTGAAAAATTATCTGACTATATAGTCCATCATTCTAGTGACGCTAGTTATCAAGAAGTTAAAATAAGTAAATATAATCTAATAAATCCAGAAGAGTATAAACTATCCTTTGCTCAGGAGAGGTTATGGTTTATTGATAATCTAGAACAGGGAACAAATGCTTATAATATTCCAATAATATTGAAGCTATCAGAAAGCACCAATGAAGAATATTTATTTAGAGCCATGGAAGATATTGTTAAGCGTCATGAGATATTAAGAACTACTATTAAACAAGATGCTAACACTAATTCATATCAAGAAGTGTTGAAGTTCAGTATATATGCACTAATTAATAAGCATGCTTATACTAACACAAGAGATTTGCATAGAAAATTAACCCTTAACTGTAATTATATATTTAAGTTAGATAATGAATATCCAATAAAAATAGACTTTTATAAAAACAAAAACAATGCAGATAAAGTTTTAGCAATAGTAATCCACCATATAGCTTTTGATGGATGGTCGAAGGATGTGTTTTTATATGAAGTGAATAAAATATACAAGTACTATAGGGAACTGAAGATTAACGAGCATGCTTCTTTCCATTCATTTTTACAACCATTATCAATTCAATACAAAGATTATGCTTTGTGGCAACGCGAATATTTAAGTGAAGAAATATTAGCTAAACAATTAGATTACTGGAAAGCTCAGCTACATGGTTATGATAATTTGCACTTAATGATAGATAAGCCAAGACCATTAATCCTGGATTATGCTGGAGCAAATGTTTATTTTAATCTAGATGAAGATATTTCAACACAGCTACGAGAACTTGCAAAAGAGTTAGGTATAAGCTTTTATTCAGTACTATTAGGTTGTTATTACTTACTCTTATCTGTATATAGCAATCAAAAAGATATAGTAATAGGAGCGCCAGTTGCTAACCGACATTATACTGGTTTAGAGAATTTGATTGGTTTTTTTGTAAATACATTAGCCATACGTTGTGAGATAGATACAAAGCAAACAGTATTTGAGTATTTAAGTAATATTGGCAATAAAGTAATTGATGCACAGCTACATCAGGATTTACCCTTTGAAAAATTAGTGGATCATTTAAAAGTAGAGAAGAACCAATCCCGTCATCCAATATTTCAGGTAATGTTTGGAGTGCAAAGTTTTGGAGGATCCAGAACTGAGAAAGACCTAAAAAGGCCCAATGCAGATACACCGCTTTTTGAGATATATGATTTTGAAGTACCTACAGTAGCCCAGTTTGATATAACGACAATGATAGATGATTCAGGCTTGGAACTAGCTGGAAGTTTTAATTATAGGACTAGCTTATATAATCATTCTACAATAGAAAATTTAGTTAAGACATATAAAATTATATTAGAAAACATAGTAAAAAGTGATAAACATACTAAATTAAGTGGAATAAAATTCTTAAGTATAGAAGAATATAATGAGTCGGTGATTAGCTATAATCAAATAGAAAGAGAGTATTCAGAAGATAAGATTATTCATAAATTATTTGAAGAACAGGTAGCTATAACGCCAAATAATATTGCAGTGGTATATGAAGATATACAACTGACATATAAAGAATTAAATAAAAAAGCAAATCAGTTCGCTAATTATTTAAGATCTACTTATCATATTAAAGCTGATGATTTAGTAGCTCTTTGTCTGGATAGAAGTGAGTATATGCTAATTGCAATACTTGGGGTGCTTAAAGCTGGTGCTGCTTATATGCCCATAGATCCAGGTTATCCAGATGAACGGATTACTTATATTTTGGAAGACACGCAAGTTAAGGTCTTAATAACTGACTCAAAATCTTATTCCAGCTTAAACTGTCATTCCTGGATAAGCGGGGTTCCATCTATCGACATTTTAAGTATAGATAATAATGAGTTTGCTCAAGTATTAGATAAATATTCAGAATCTAATCCGAAATCAAATATCAGCAGTAGTAATCTGGCCTATGTGATCTATACGAGTGGAACTACAGGAAAACCTAAGGGCGTTATGATTGAGCATAAAGGTGCATTAATTAGAGTTATTGCAATGATAGAAAAAAGTAAAATAAATGCTAATAGCAGATATTTATTTAAAACAAACTATGTATTTGATGTTTCCTTCTCTGATATTTTTACTGTTTTTACAACAGGCGGCAGTTTATATATCACTAAAAATATTTTTGACATTGCGGAAATCTGTAATTTAATTAGGAAATATAATATTAATATTTGCCATTTTGTACCCTCACAATTATACGCCATTTATGATAACTTAGATAGAGCAAATGCATTTGAAAGCTTGAAAACAATAAATCTTAGTGGTGAAGGCTTTAACAAATCTTTGGTAAATAAGAACCAAAAAGTAAATTTCGTAAATTATTATGGTCCTACAGAAACAGGTGAAGTGACATTTGATATAAGCAATTATAATAATAAAGTGAATGAAAATTTAGTAACTATTGGATATCCAATTCATGGAACAAGACTTTATATTTTAAATAGTGATTTAAATCCGTTGCCAGTTGGGAGCATAGGTGAACTTTATATAGGTGGTGTAGGGTTAGCCAGAGGGTACTTAAATCTTCCAGAATTAACCAAGAAATGTTTTTTATCTAATCCATTCCAGCAGAAATCACAAAAGTTATCCTATGTGAATTCTAGAATCTACAAAACTGGAGATCTGGTGCGTATGTTGCCTGATGGAAATATTGAGTATATAGGACGTAATGATTTCCAGGTTAAGATAAGAGGTTTTAGGATTGAATTAAGCGAGATAGAATCACAATTAACTGCATATCCAGAAATAAAACAAGCAGTTGTATTAGCACTAGAGCAGCTTGATACTGCTAGTAATAAAACAGGTAATAAGTATTTAGTTGGTTATTATGTAACTGAAATTAAATTAGATGAGGCGGCTATTTTAAATTATTTGAATCAGAAATTACCGGATTATATGATACCAAATATACTGATTCATTTGGATAAACTTCCATTGACTATAAACGGTAAATTAGACAGGAAGGCTTTACCTAATCCAGAATTCCTAGATACTGCAAGTGAGTATATAGCTCCCCGTGATGAATTAGATAGATCGGTAGTTGAAGTCTTTGCCGGTATTTTGGGGTTAGAAGCCGATAAATTATCTATAACCACAGATTTCTTCAGACTTGGTGGTAATTCAATATTGGCAATTAAGCTGGTAAATGAGCTTAATAAATGGATCAAAAATGCTAAACTTGTTGTGGCTGATATTTTTAAATATAAAAATATTGAAAAATTATCTGACTATATAGTCCATTGCTCTGGTGATAATCAAGAAATAAAAATAAGCAAATACAATTTATCAAATCTCAAAGACTATAAATTATCCTTTGCTCAAGAACGTTTATGGTTTATTGATAACTTGGAGCAGGGAACAAATGCTTATAATATTCCAATAATATTAAAGCTATTAGATAATATTAATGAAGAATGTTTATTTAGAGCTCTGGAAGATATAGTTAAACGTCATGAGATATTAAGAACTATTATTAAACAAGATGAGAACTCAAATGCATATCAAGAGGTTTTAGAGTTTAATATACATGCGCTATTTAAGAAGCATACTTACACAGATTTAGGAGAGTTACATAAGATTCTTACTAATACTTGTAACCGTGTGTTTAAGTTGGATAGTGAATATCCAATAAAAATTGATTTTTATCAAAGAAAAAAAGCAAACCAGAATAAGTTGAAGTCACAGACAAATAAGATTTTAGCGATAGTTATTCACCATATAGCTTTTGATGGTTGGTCAATAGATGTGCTCTTGTATGAAATTAACCTGAAATATAAATATTATCATGGGTTAGCTATGGCAGGTAAGAGGCAGAATCATGAACCAGTAGTAGCAAATCTGTCTAGTATGGATATTCAATATAAAGATTATGCTTTATGGCAACGCGAAAACTTAAGTGGGGAAATGTTAAATATACAGTTAGATTATTGGAAAGCACAGTTATCGGGTTATGAAAACTTACATTTGATGACAGACAAACCAAGACCATTAACTATGGATTATGCTGGAGCTAATGTTTATTTCAGATTAGTTGAAGATGTTTCAAAACGATTACGAGACTTTGCAAAAGAGTTAGGAGTAAGCCTATATTCAGTATTATTAGCTGCATATTATTTACTATTATCTTCGTATAGTAATCA
>JAJFBO010000022.1 GCA_020697025.1 Burkholderiales bacterium | reverse complement strand
CTAGTATTATTCCTATAAATATGATGCACCCTACCCGATTATTTAATAAAAACATTCTAAACAAACTGGAGCTCTTACTTGCTAATTTAACCTGATAAGCTAAAATAAACGTCGCATATAGCCATGATATCCAAAAAAATAAATTAAAATGCATTAAAAAAGCCATATAGCCCAGTAAAACTGCAAAAATTATATAACATGTACATATTATAGGCACCACATAAATACCAAAAGTTAGCGCGGAAGTTTTAATACCAATTTTTATATCATCTTTCATATCAACCATGGCATAAATCGTATCGTAGCCAATTACCCAGAAGAAATTAGCGGTAAATATTATCAATGCAATGCCTGGTAGCTTATTTTGTAATTGGATAAATGCCATTAGTATCCCAAAACTATAAGCAATTCCTAAATAAGCCTGAGGAACAGCTAAAAATCTTTTTGTAAAAGGATATGTAATAAATATAACTAACGCAGGGATACTCCATAACAAAGTCGTAATTTTTAGAGTTGTATAGGCTAAAATAAATGCTCCCCCACTAAACAGGGCACAAACTAATAATGCTTTCTTTTTACTTATTTCACCACTTGCTAATGGCCTGTCTTTTGTTCGCCTGACATGTTTATCAAATTCTATATCTGCGTAATCGTTGATCGCACAGCCCGCACTACGAGTAAGAAAAACACCTAAAGTAAACACTATAACTGCATATAGCGGCGGGCGCCCGTTAGCGGCAATAAATAAGGCCCAAAGTGTAGGCCAAAGTAGTAATAAAGTACCAATTGGTTTATCAAAGCGAATTAAACGTAAATATGGATTTTTCATTTGCTTAACCTAAACTTATAAAATAACATTTTCCCAGATTTTACCAGAATATTCTAATCTTATATGCTATAATGATGGTCTATGGAAAATAATATAGTTACTATTGAAAACGCCACTTTTGGTTATGAAGAAGATAAACCAATCGTAAAAAATATTTCGCTGAATATACCACAAGGCAAAATTACTGCCATTATGGGTGGCAGCGGTAGCGGCAAAACAACTTTACTTCGCCTTATATCAGGCCAATATAAGCCTAACTATGGACGTGTAAATGTATTTGGGAAGAATATTTCTACTTTAAGTAATAGCGAAATATTAAAGCTGCGTCGTAATTTGGGTATGTTATTTCAATTTGGCGCCTTATTTACCGATATGACAGTATATGAAAATGTAGCATTTAGCCTTAAAGAACATACTGACTTGCCAAAAGAAATAATTGATAAAATAGTTGCCATGAAATTAGAAGCAGTAGGATTGTTTGGTACGCAACACATGATGCCGCAGGAATTATCTGGCGGTATGGCCAGACGAGTTGCCTTAGCCAGGTCAATAGCTCTTGACCCACAGTTAATGCTATATGATGAGCCTTTTACCGGACTTGATCCAATTTCCCTGAATGTCTCGGCAATGCTAATCAAAAAATTAAATAATGCTTTGGGCCAAACTTCAGTATTGGTGACACACGATATCGAAGCCTCACTAAAAATAGTTGATTATATCTACTTTATGGCTAACGGGGAAATAGTAGCCGCTGGAACGCCGGAAGAAGTAAAGAAAACCAATAACCCTATCGTTCGCCAATTTGTTGATGGACAAGTAAGCGGTCCATTTAATTTTGAATATGCTACTACATTAAACTATAATACTTATATGGGTTTAAATAACCAAATGGAAAAATTCTCGTGAGACGAATATATAATACTATAGCAGTAATCGGTAATCCATTTACTACATTCATTTTGCATCTGGGGCGAATTACTGCGCTTTTTTTTCAAATATTAATTAACCTTACTTATTCATTCAAAAATTTTCGGTTAATCATAAAGGAGATTCATTTCTCTGGTGTTCGTTCAATTGTAATTATTACTGTATCTGGATGGTTTGTTGGTATGGTTCTTGGTTTACAAGGCTATAATACTTTAGAGCGGTTTAATTCAGTTAGTATGTTAGGCTCTGTCGTTGCTCTATCATTGCTACGTGAGCTAGGACCGGTACTTAGTGCAATTTTATTTGCAGCAAGGGCTGGTTCTGGAATGACTGCTGAAATTGGCCTAATGAAAGCAACTGAACAAATTGATGCTATGAGTGTTATGGCAGTAGATCCAATCAAGCGCATTGTAGCCCCAAAATTTATTGGTGGAATTATTGCCGTGCCAGTTTTATCTTTATTATTTAATACTGCTGGTATTTGGGGCGGCTATTTTGTTGGTGTGGTTTTATTACACTTGGATAAAGGAACATTTTGGTCGCAAATGCAAAGTAGTGTAAATTTACATGACGATATTATAAATGGATTAATTAAGAGTTTTATTTTTGGTATTGCAGCCACCTTAATTGCTGTTTATCAGGGCTTTATTGCCAAGCCGACTGCAGAAGGCGTATCTTTGGCAACAACAAATACCGTGGTTAGTTCAGCATTAACCATATTAGCCCTGGATTTTATTTTAACTGCATTAATGTTTTAATTAATATTTAGAAAAAGTATTGGAAAGCCCTATGAAACGTGTAACTTTAGATTTTTTTGTTGGTCTGTTTATATTAATTGGTATAATATGTGTTGCATTTTTATCCCTACGCGTGGCAGGGGTAACCACTTTTAATGGAAAGACTTCCGGGACTTATACTTTAAATGCAAACTTTAGTAATATAGGTTCACTAAAGGTTGATGCTCCAGTAAAAGTTTCAGGCTTTATTGTTGGACGGGTAACTAATATCAGCCTTAATGGTAAAACTTATCAGGCTCAAGTAACAATGGACATTAATAACAATTATAAATTTAGCACTGATTCTTCGGCACAGATTTTAACTACTGGTTTACTTGGTGAACAGTATATTGGCTTACAATCTGGCGCAGATACTGAGTATATACCAAATGGCGGAACTATAACCATTACGTCATCAGCAATGGTGCTAGAAGAGTTAATTGGTAAATTTATGACTAATATGAGTACAAAATAAAGAAAGAGGAAATATGAAAACAATCAATTTAAACTGTAATAATGCGCTTAAAAAAATATTAATTAGCTTATTTGTGGCTACTATTGGTATTAACTGCTTTGCAGATTCTGCTAAAAGTGCTCCTGGCATAAAAACAAATCCTGCTTCTGCTAATGTATCATCAGCAGGTACGGTTACAGTTACAAATGGGGTGGATTGCGGAGCAGGGACTGCCTGTGCTGTGGTACGCGACACTTCAAATAAAGCTATTGCGCTAATAAATAAAAATGCTGCGGCCCAAATGACTGATGTAGTTACTTCACAATTTGATTTTAACTTAATGACGAGATATGCTTTGGGCAATAATTGGAAATTAGCAACACCAAAACAGCAAAGTCAATTAGTTAACCTTTTTAAGCAATTATTAATCAGGACTTATTCATCAGCAATGGCTCAGTTCAAAGGTGCCAAGACTAATATACTTAGTGCTACAGTATCATCTAAAAAGGCAGCAGTTGTAAGTCAAATTACATTACCAAATAATGGCAGCAATAATAATCTAATAAAAGTAGAATATGATTTAGCTAACACTACAGGCTCATGGAAAGCTTATGATATAAAAATTGAAAATGCAAGCCAGGTAACATCCTACCGCACACAGTTTAATGAAACAGTAACAAAAAGTGGAATTGATGGATTAATTAAACAATTACAAGATAAAGTTGACTCATTAGGAAAGAAATACCAAAACGGTGGTAAATGAAACTCTATAAATTACCAGAGCGTATGGTTGTTTCCCAAATAACCTCTACATTAAAGCAAATTAATAAGGAATTTGATAATTTAAACAATATAAGTTTTGATCTGTCAGATGTTAAATTAGTTGATTCTGCAGGTATCGCATTTTTAGCTTATCTGAAATCAAAATATAAAAATGCGAAATTTTTGCATTCTACAGAACAAATAGTTAATTTATGCCAGTTATATAAAATTCAGTTGTAACTGTATGTGCAAAACAATAAAATATATCTATTTGGTTATTATATACTGCATGGCTAGCAACGTTCATGCAGCATTACCAAGCCTTGCAGCTAGTGAACCTGTAGCGCAAAAACTTACTTCTTCTGCTCCTGTAAGTTCTAATACAGAATCGATGTCTAAACCACAAGAGCAATCTACTGATCGTTTTGAAAACTATAACCGCAATGCTTTTCGTTTAAACGACAAGATTGATAAAGCTGTTCTCCATCCTGCTGCTATTGGATATGTTACTTATGTACCATTGCCACTTAGATTAGCACTCTCAAATTTCTTTAATAATTTGCGTGATTTTGTAACACTTGGTAATGATATATTACAGCTTAATGGCCAGTCCAGCATGAAAAATGTCATGCGTATTAGCATAAATACAACCTTTGGGCTAGGTGGAATTCTTGACGTATCATCGGCTTTGGGATTAGTACAAAATAAGAACTCATTTGGTAACACTATGCGGGTATATGGCTGGACTAATAGCAGTTACTATGTAATACCTCTTTTAGGCCCCTCTACGGTACGTGATGCAATTGGTTTAATCCCTGATACAATATTTAACCCAATCTGGACTGTAGTTAATGATAATTATATTTCTATCGGACTATTTGCACTAAATGCAGTTAACACCCGATCTCAATTTTTAGGATTTGATAAAATATTAGAAACTTCGATTGATCCATATATAACTATGCGTGATACTTATTTAGCTACAATTCATGAATCTATTCCTACCAGTAATTCTGCTGAAAGCTCACCTTCTATTGATTCCTTGCTTGAGGATGATGCTTCTACTTCGCAAAAATAAAAAGCTGTAACTTCAAGTATAAACCTGTTATAATTTATACTGCTTTATTAGAGAAAGACTTTACAGATATGATTCCAGTTATTATCTCAGGAGGCTCAGGTTCACGCCTATGGCCAGTATCTCGCCTTGCAGACCCAAAACCTTTTTTAAAATTATCCGATGGACATAGCCTGTTACAAAATACTTTTAGTCGCGCGATCAATCTCCCAGATGTAAATGCACTTATAACTGTTACTAATGAAAAACTACATTTTCGTATGCAAGATGAATATCAGCAACTTAACGATAATAAAATTGCTTGTGATTTCATTCTTGAACCATTTGGCCGTAATACTGCGCCAGCGGTTGCAACTGCAGCATTATTCGCCAAAGAAAAATATGGCGAGGATGAAATATTACTTATTTTGCCTGCTGATCATTTAATTAGTGATGGCGAGGCTTTTAACGAAGCAGTACATGGCGCAATTCTCGCTGCCCGGCAAGGCTATATAGCTACATTTGGTATTAAACCAGAATATGCAGAAACTGGGTATGGTTATATCGAGGCTAATATAGATAAGCCAATTACTGATAAGGCATATTTGGTAAATCGTTTTGTTGAAAAACCTAATCCGGAATTGGCTAATAAGTATATAAATTCAGGCCATTACCTTTGGAATTCAGGAATGTTTTGTGGCAAAATCAGTACATTTATTGCTGAATTCGAATTATATGCCAAGAATTTGTTAGCAACCACTAAAGAGTGTCTGGCAAAATCCCCTAGAGATAAGTTGAGTAATAGTACCATTATCCACTTAAGCAGTAGCTTATTTATCCAGACAGAGAATATATCTATTGATTATGCCTTGTTTGAAAAAACATATAAAGCAGCAGTTTTACCCTGCTCTATTGGTTGGTCAGATATTGGCTCATGGCTGTCAATTGCACAAAACCTGCCTAAAGATAAACATAATAATGCTACAATCGGAGAAAATATTTTACATAACAGTAAAAACTGTTTAGTTTATTCTACAAATCGTATTGTTGCAGGGGTGGATATTGAAAATTTAATTATCGTTGATACACCTGATGCTATACTGGTTGTTAATAAGGATTATTCACAAAATGTAAAACTTATCTTCGAAAGACTAAAGAATATGGAGCATAAAACTTCAGAATTGCATCAAACTGCACATCGTCCTTGGGGTACATATACAGTTCTTGAAGAAGGACCTTTATACAAGATCAAACGAATTGAAGTAAAACCTGGAGCTTCGTTATCTCTACAAATGCATCATCATCGTAGCGAGCATTGGATAGTAGTTGATGGAGTTGCTACGGTTACCAATGGAGATAATGTTTTAGAATTAAAATCTAACCAGTCAACATATATTCCTATAGAGTCCAGGCACCGTTTGGAAAACAAGACTGATAAAAACCTTGTTTTAATTGAAGTACAATGCGGGCAATATCTGGGCGAAGATGATATAGTAAGATTTGAAGATAAATATGGACGTACGCAATAACTTATATTTTAGAAAAGAAAAAACTATGTTTAATTTTGATATTCAAATAGAAGACTCTGATGTTGAGTTATTTCACCTACTCAAACAAGAACAGCTAAGACAGGAAGAACATATTGAACTAATTGCCTCAGAAAACTATGCCTCTAGCGCAGTAATGGAAGCTCAGGGTTCGGTATTAACCAACAAGTATGCAGAAGGTTACCCAAATAAGCGTTATTATGGGGGGTGCCAATATGTTGATCAAATTGAGCAATTAGCTATTGATCGTGCCAAACAATTATTTGGTGCAGAGTATGCTAATGTTCAACCGCATTCTGGTTCACAGGCTAACCAGGCAGTATACTTTGCAGTACTAAATCCAGGAGACACAGTCCTTGGAATGTCGCTAGCTCATGGCGGTCATTTAACTCATGGTTCTCCGGTTAATTTATCTGGAAAATTATTTAATTTTATCAGCTATGGTTTGACTGAAAATGAAGAAATTGATTACGATGAAGTAGAGCATTTAGCCTTAACAAATAAACCAAAATTAATTGTAGCTGGTGCTTCTGCTTATTCTTTAGAGATAGACTTTGGACGCTTTCGCAATATTGCTGATAAATGCGGGGCATTATTAATGGTTGATATGGCGCATTATGCAGGCTTAATTGCTGCAGGCGTGTATCCTAACCCGGTTCCGTATGCTGATTTCATTACTTCCACTACCCATAAAACCCTTCGTGGTCCGCGCGGTGGCCTAATACTCGCTAAGGCAGAATATGAGAAGATGATTAATTCATCAATATTTCCAGGCTTGCAAGGCGGCCCGCTAGAGCATGTTATTGCAGCTAAAGCAATTGCTTTTAAAGAAGCCTTGCAGCCAGAATTTTGTGATTATCAAATTCAAACTAAAAAAAATGCTGCCACGCTAACAGAAGTTCTTATTAAGCGTGGGCTACGCATAGTATCCGGTAAAACCCAATCCCATTTAATATTAGTGGATTTAAGAGCAAAAAACATTACAGGTAAACTAGCCGAAGAAGTACTTGGATCAGCAAATATTACTGTTAATAAAAATGCTATCCCAAACGATCCGGAAAAAGCTTTTGTAACTAGCGGCATACGTTTGGGCACTCCGGCAATTACTACCCGAGGCTTTAAAGAAAAAGATTGTACAATATTAGGTAATATGATTGCTGATATTTTAGAAAATCCAAAAGATATGGATATTATACATAAAGTTAAGCAACAAGCACTTGAATTATGTAATAAGTACCCAGTGTATAAATCACTGTAATTTTATTATCAACGTTGATGCCACTATATTTTATAGTGGCATCATACAGGTATTTAATAAAATTAAATATTCAAAATTAGTGAATTTACAAATTTGAACTTAATCAATTAATTTGATACTAATAATATTTTATGAAAACACTTTATAAGGTTCGGAATATAGTGATCAAATTTTATATCTTATGGAATAGACTGTCACATCATAAAACAGTTATTTTACAGATTTTATGGCATAGTTATATAATAAGTCTTTATTAGCACCTGTTAGTTTGTGCGTTATAGATACTGCTTTTTTCGGAGGCAATTCTGGCAATAATAGTTTTAAGACTTTAATTTGTTCACTAGTTAAAGACTCCTCTGCCGTTTTAATTAAAATATCTGGATAGATAAGTAAAACAAACTCACCTCTTTGCTGATTAGGATCACTTTTAATAAACTCCAGTAACTCAGATGCAGTTGCATACTTTATGGTTTCAAATTGTTTGGTTAATTCACGCCCCATAATGATTGGGCGGCACTCACCTAATACAGTAACAATATCCTGCATTGAATCTATTATCCTATGAGGGGACTCATATATGCCTATAGCATAAGAACTACCGGCCCATTCTTCCAATATTTTTATTCTGGCATTCTTAGTGCTCGGCAAAAACCCATAAAATAAGCTAGGTTTATCTAAACCAGCAACAGATAATAAACTAATATAAGCGCAGGCCCCTGGAATTGGTGAGACCTTATATCCAGCTGCCAAGACAATTTGACAAAGCCTGGCCCCAGGATCAGAAATTCCAGGAGTTCCAGCATCGCTAATTTGAGTAACAGTCATACCGCTTGACAAATAATTTAGAACTTTTTCGGCAATTTGATTTTCATTATGTTGGTGAAGCGCAATTAACTGTTTATAATTTATACCGTGAGCAGATAGTAATTGCTTACTGGTTCTGGTATCTTCGCAAAGAATTATATCAGAGGCAGCCAATACCTCCAAGGCACGAATAGAAATATCCTTTAGGTTGCCAATTGGGGTGGCACAAATATATAACACTTTTATCTGTCCTAAAATAAAAAAGGCTACAGAATTTTATCTGCAGCCTTTATTAGCTGACAATATGCAGGTTATCATGAAGATAACTATCTACTGCGTTGTGGAAGCGCTTGCGAGTAAAGCTTTTTATAATGTCTTTTTATCGCTGCGGCCATCTTCCGCTTACGTTCAGTAGTTGGCTTTTCATAGCATTCACGTGAACGCAATTCAGTTAATGTTCCTGCTTTTTCAACAGCTTTTTTGAAACGACGTAACGCTACATCAAAATATTCAGTGTCCCTAACCTTGATTTCAGGCATATTATAATTTCCTTGTTTATTTAACTATTTATAAATGACATTTTGCTGCCATTGCTTATTAACGTTTTTTGGTAAAACTAATTAAATCACCACCTTTTAATTTTACCATATATATTTTAAAGTCGTATATTATATCATTAAAAATACTTAGATTGCAACTTGCTTTTACGTTTTTTTTCTTGTTATTTCTGGTATAATGATTGACTCCTGTCTTCTAGAGTAAAGGTATTATGAAAATTTTTAGTGGAATCAAAGAGCTTGTAATAGGAAAACCCTTAAATGCACTAAGTCCAAAGATTAAAGAACACATTGCACTAATTGCAATTATAGCCTGGATTGGACTTGGGGCCGATGGGTTATCCTCTTCAGCTTATGGTCCTGAAGAAGCATTTTTAGCTCTTGGCCCTCATCATAATATTGGTATTTTCCTTGCTTTGGCTACAGCTGTGACTGTATTTTTAATTTCATTATCCTATAATCAGGTAATTGAATTATTTCCTCATGGCGGCGGCGGTTATAAAGTAGCTACTCACTTACTGGGGCCTACAGCAGGAGTAATTTCCGGTTCGGCTCTTATCGTTGATTATATTCTAACTATTGCTGTATCAACTGCCAGCGGCGTTGATGCTATTTTTAATTTAATTCCTGTAGAATATACAACACATGGTCTCCAGGTTAAAGTAGCAATGATTATGTTACTTATAATCCTTAATTTACGTGGTATGAAAGAGTCAATTCGAGTGCTCATACCACTATTTATAGGATTTTTGCTCACTCATTTATTTATAATTACTGCAGGCATGTTACACCACGGGCCAGCCATACTTCATTTAGTATCTAATGGCAAT